>CAYTUH010000351.1:292-3478 GCA_964441165.1 uncultured Syntrophaceae bacterium | reverse complement strand
CGAACTGGATCGCGCCAACGTGGTCGAACCCGTGGACATGCCGCCCGGTATCGTCACGATGAACTCCACCGTGCGTTTCTGCGACGACGCCACCGGGAACAGGCACGAACTCACGCTGGTCTACCCCGATGGCGCCGGTGCGCCCGGCACGGTCTCGATACTGGCGCCCACGGGCAGCGCCCTGCTCGGGCTCTCGGTGGGTCCATCAATCGCCAGGCAGGTGCCCGGCGGGCGCAAGCTGCAGCTGCGCGTGCTCGAGGTGGTGCGCCAGCCCGAAGCCGAGGGCGAATACCATCGCTGACACCGGCCACGTCACGGAGATCGCACGATGAACCGGACCGTCCTGAGCGCCACGGATTTCTCCGCCGACGCGCGCCAGGCCGCCGAACGCGCGGCACTGCTGTGCGCGGGCGGCGCAATGGCCGGCAGCACGCTGCTGCACGTGATGCAGGCCTCGTGGCTCGACTCGGTGCGCCGCCTGGTGAAGCTGCCCGCCGAGGCGGAAGCGGCCATGCTCGCCGAAGCCACGGCAAAGCTGGGGCACTGGGCCTCGGAGATCGGTGCCCGCACCGGCTTCGTGCCGCAAACCACCAGGGGACACAACGTATTGAAAATCTCCTCAACAATTTTCTCGATCATTACCCCGAATACACGCTGATATGTCTCAAGAATCTTGACGGGAGGGAAATTAGCAAAGCATCACGCTATTACACATTCAGATTTTCGGAATTGGGTAAGGTGGTCTTTGACGAGGCCTTTGATCGCGCGCTGAAGGGAAATATCACCATCAGTTCCATGGAAACATCCGATTTCAGCATGTCTCCACATGTGCGCATTACTCTCCCCATCATGAATCTCAATGAGACAACCATCGGGGTGCTTGAAGCGGATGTGGCCGTCACGTCCCTGTGGCAGCTTGTATCACGTGAAAGTATCGGAGAAGATCGATATGCCTACGTCGTCGACTCCAACGGCAGGCTCATCGCCTATCGTGATCTTTCGCAGGTCCTTCAAAACAGGGACCTGCATTCCATTCAGAGTGTCAGCAACTTTTTAGCAGACCGGACGGGTACATTCGAATATCAGGGCATACACGAGGTTCCGGTAATCGGCGCCAGTGCATCCGTCCCGTTGACCCGATGGGGCATTATTGTCGAAGAGCCGGTCCGGACGGCTTTTCAGAGACTCTACCTCTTATCGGCCGTATTTATCGGTATATTTTTCATTACGCTGGTCCTTGCCGTCTTTCTCGGGCTCAGATTCAGCTATATAAATATTGTCGAACCGATACGCCGCATACAAAAAGATGCGGAATATATCGCGCAGGGAAGATTTGACGCCATTATCGATACAAAGCGTACTGATGAACTGGGACAGCTCTCGGCCAGTTTCAACAGGATGATAACGGCACTGAAAACCACCACTGTTTCACATGATCTCCTCATGCGGGAGATTGAAGAAAAGTCTCGCATGGAAGAATCGCTCCGTGAAAGCGAAGAACGCTACCGCCTTCTTTTTCACCAGTCGCCTGCAGGCCTTTTCAACTATGACAGAAACCTCGTCATTACCGATTGCAACGAGCGTTTCTCCGATATTCTCGAGACCACCGAAACGAATCTGCTCGGCCTCGATATGACCACCTTGAACGATCAAAGCGTGCTTCCTGCAATACGCCGGCCCCTTCATGGGCAATTGGGTTGCTTCGAAGGTTTATACTCAGCCACTACCAGCAATGCAAAAAAATGGATTTCCATGCGCAACGCACCTCTCTATGACGGAAAGGGCAATATAGGAGGCGGTGTGGGAATCGTGGAGGACATCACTGAACGGCGGACATGGGAACAGACGCTCAGCGACAGCGAAAGGAAATACCGCCTCCTCGCCGAAAACATGAAAGACCTCCTGACCATGTGGAACATGGACCTCCAGCCTCTCTACGTCAGTCCTTCCGTCAAGAACATACTCGGATACTCTGAGGATGAATTCATAGGAATTTTCAGAGGCCCCAATGATAAAGTCGCCGGGAAGGAGTTTGGCCGTTTCATCACCGCCGATTCACTCAACACACTCTCCCTCATTGCGAAGGATCGTCTCGGAGATGACAGAGGATATCAGTCGCCACACTGGCAAACCCCCTTCGAGCTGGAAATTATCAGAAAAGACGGTGCAACGGTCTGGACGGAAACCAAGACAAGCTTCCTCAGGGATTCCGAGGGACGGAGAACGGGGGTTGTCGCCATCACCCGTGATATTACCAAGCGGCGGGAGACGGAGCATGCCCTTCGCCTGAGCGAACAGCGATACACGCAGCTCATGAATCATGCGACTGATATCATTTACGAAACCGACGCGGAGGGATATATTCGACATTTCAGCGCTGTGGCACTTGAAATCACTGAATACTCCGAAAATGAGCTGCGTGGGAAACACTATCTTTCTCTCATCCATAATGACTTCTGCCACGATGCGGAGCGATTTTACGGCACCCAGTTAATAAAAATGACCAGAAACACCTATCATGAATGGCCCATTGTCACGAAAAGCGGAATAACGCGATGGATGGGACAGAATGTGCAACTGATCATCAAGGAGGGTGTGGCAACCGGTTTCCAGGCGGTCTCGCGTGACATTACCGACCGCAAGTACTTTGAAGAAGCATTGAGAAAACGCGAGGAACAGCTGCGCATGCTGACTGACAATATCAGCGATGTCATCTGGTCCGTTGATCTCGGCACCATGCGTCTCAGCTATATAAGCCCTTCGAATGAACGGTTGACGGGCTTCACCACAAGCGAATTCCTCGATAAGGACCCTGAAACACTGTTTCCGCAGGAAACATACCGGGAAATTCTTGAAATTCTCGAAGAAGAGCTCGAATTGGACGAAAGCGGCATATCTGAAAAAGAAAGAACGAGAGAGTTTGAATGGGATCAGTATCATAAAGACGGGCATATGATCAGCGTCGCGGCAACTGTTTCATTCCTCCGGGACGAACAGGGGATCCCCCTGGGAATTATCGGTGTATCCCGCGACGTCAGTGAAAAAAAGAAGGCTCAGGAGGCCCTCAGGAAAAGTGAGGAAAAATACCGCACGATCCTCGAAACCATGGAAGAGGGATATTACGAAGTTGATCTCAGAGGACGCTTCACCTTCCTGAACGATTCGATGTGCCGTATCCTGGGATAT
>CAYTUH010000351.1:0-282 GCA_964441165.1 uncultured Syntrophaceae bacterium | reverse complement strand
CGGAAAGTCCTCGGCACGTTCAACCGCGTCTTTACAAGCGGAACACCGGAAAAGGTCTTTGACTGGGAGCTGACCACTGCAGACAATCATAAACGGTGCGTCGCGGCATCGGTGGCACTTATACGGGATTGTGATGACAGGCCGGCGGGCTTCCGCGGTGTCGTTCGAGACATCACGCAACGCAAGAAGGCCGAAAACGCCCTCGGTGAAAGTGAGGAAAAATACCGGTCTATCCTGGAAAACATGGAAGACATCTTTTGCGAAATGGACCTGCAGGGTAAA
>CAYTUH010000350.1:0-3480 GCA_964441165.1 uncultured Syntrophaceae bacterium | reverse complement strand
GATGAACCTCTTTGAACGACTCAGCGAATTTGTCGCTACCCGCACCTACCGAAATCAACCGCTCAAGGAGCATGATGCCGTCGCGGCGGTTATCGGGCGCATCGCCGGCGACATCGACATCTGCAGGATTCTCGGCCACGAGGCCGCCATGATAGGTGACCGGCGGCACAAGCCTTACGGAGATTCGATTATTTCCGAAAGGACCGTGGGACGCATCAGAAACATCAAGGATTTCGTTTCCGACAGGGCCGTGGAGAATTTCGGCAAGGCGATGGATGTCCTCGGAATCAATGGAGCCGACCGGGACTGGGATATCGAAAAACACTGGAGGGATATCAAGATCATACAGCTCTGGATGGGAGGAAAGCAGCTCTGCCAGGTGGAGGCGGCGCGGTATTTTTTCAATTGCACCTCGTTGTAGAGAGGCCGACGTGAAGGAAGAACAAGTGTACAGGGAAACTGTCAGTCCCGCTTGACCTGTGATGACCGGTGCCGCCGGTTCATCAATAACGGCTGCCGGGCGGTGTCCCCGAAAAACGGGACCGGCCCGGGGGCGGTCCGCGGTAATCAACAAAACCGGAGATGGAGGAACGGGCATATGGATTCGGGTGACCGGGAAGGCAAGGGGCCTTCCGTGGATGATTGTACCGGGAAAATCATCGTAAAGCTTCTGAAGAAAGAAGGTCTGATTCGTCTGACAGGCGTCATTGTCAGGGACGTCCTGTCCGACTGGGCGGGTGAAAGCGGTCTGCGTCGACGTCTTTCACGGATCGTCACGGGACCGCTTTCAATGATAAGCCGGCGACATCGTGCGGTCAAGGACCGGCCGGCGGAAACGCTTGCCGCCGATATGGGAGAATTATTGACGAGCTATGCCCGTCATATAAACGCGATGCATCAAAATGACGGGACATGCCATGCAAAAGAGCGGGAAGCCTCCATCAACGATTTCATCGGCCATGCCGATTTCGGTGAGCTGAAGGAAATGGTGGAGAAATCGGAGGAATGCCTTCTCCGGACCCTGACCATCCTGAATGAAACTGTCTGGCGATATCCGGGAAAAGTCGGCAGCATCCTGGCCATGCTCCTCTCCCTGGCAAATCTTTCCGTAAAGGCGGGGAGGGAGATGCTGAGACCGGTGGAAGAGAAGGTGGGGCCCGATCTGCTCGCCGACCTGGTGCTTTCCCTCATGCGACGGATTGAGCCGGAGGAGGTGGCCGGACTGATCAATTCCTTGAATGAATGCATCAGACGTCTGCACACGGGGAGTCTTCTTCTGTCAAAGGGGGGCACGCCGCTTTTTGAAGTCTACCTTGCCGAAATGCTGCAAGCGGGCGCCGGTATGATCGACCGGGAACTGTTCTGCAAGGCGCGAGGTGCCCTTGCCGAGGACAGGGAGTCCATGAGAAATGCCCTTACCCGGGTCCTTGAAGAAAATCCCGACATGCTCTTTGCGGTACTCTCCAATTTCTCTTCCGTCATCAACCCCGCCATCCGAAGCAGATTAGGCCGCCTGGAAATGATCGGAAACCTCGATGTCGATGATCTGGCCGGGGCCGCCAGCGACGGCCTTGCGGATCTCGATACGGATGACATCGCGGAATGTATCAACATCAGTCTCAAAATTTTCAATGATCTGTACGAGAAAAGGCCGGAAGTCTATTCAACACTTTTAAACGGCATTACCACCTCTCTCGACAGGGACGAACTGCGGCGGGCGGCCGAACGGGTCATGCCCGAGACCTGTGAGGCCTTTCAGCCGGTTCTCGAAGCCATGATGCCGTCCTTCGTCCATGCCATATGCGACATGGCCGATCCGTCAGCGGGATATCAGTCGTCGGAGGAAGGGAGGGAGGCGATCAGGCGGTTGAAACGAGTATTGAACGAAGGGGATGCGGCATGATTGAGACCTTTATCGAAATTGCGGGAACCTTGGAAAACGCCTATGTGAAAGAATGGAAGGAAAAAGGCGGGCAGGTCATAGGGTATCCCTGTTCCTATCTTCCTGAAGAAATCATATATGCGGCGGGAATGCTGCCCTTCCGGTTACGGGGGGTCGGTACGACGTCACTCTCGATCGGCGACACCTACTTCGGTCCCGTGATCTGCAGTTTTCCCAAGTGTATTCTGCAGCTTGCCGGTGAACGGAAATATCCATTCCTTGACGGGGTCATCATCGTGCCGGGATGTGATTCCATGAGGCGGCTCGATGAATGCTGGCGAAAGTGCGGAGAGGATTATGAAGGGGTTCTGCCCGGGTATTTCCACTACTTCGGAGTACCGCACAAAGTGACGGACTACAGCATTGAGTGGTTTGAAGAGGAGACGGCGATACTGATCAAGAGCATCGAGGATCACTTTCGTATTTCCCTCTCCGAAGATGACCTGAAAGGGGCCGTCGACAGCTGCAACGAAAGCAGGATATTGCTGAAACAGCTGGGTGACCTGCGGTGCGGCGAACGGGTCCCGGTGACGGGGGAGGAGACACTGGCAATCGTTATCGCGGGGTTTTCCATGCCGAGGAACGAATACAACCTCCTTCTGCGGCAGTTCCTCGCCGGGGCCGAAGAACGGAAGGATGTCGCCGAGGGAAAGAAACGACTGCTGCTCGTGGGGAGTGTGATCGACGACCTCGATTTCGTCAGGGTTATCGAGGAATGTGGTGCCGTCGTGGTAGGGGATACCCTCTGCTTCGGGGCACGGTCCTGCGGTGATATGGTTGACGAAGGGGAACCTCCCGTCAAAGCGCTGGCGAGGCGCTATCTCAATCACGCGTCCTGTCCCCGGATGTTCGGGTATTACAAGGAGCGTTACCGCTACCTGCGGGAGAAGATAGAGGCGGTGCGGGCCGACGGGGTCATCCTCCAGAATATACGGTTCTGTGACCTTCACGGGTCGGAAAACGGTATCTTTGAGCGGGACCTCGAGGCGGCGGGCATTCCCTGCATGAGGATCGAGCGGGAATACGGCCCCCTCGTCGAATCGGGACGACTCAGGATGCGTATCGATGCGTTCATGGAACGATTGGCGTCCCGGCAGCATTCCGGAACAGGGCAGGACGGCACCTTCGATCCGGAATCATGAAAAGGTTCACTTTCGTGGGATGAACAAGGAAAGGTCATAGACGGTGAAACGGGAAACCCGGGAATACAATTACGACTGGATGCTCTGGACAATCATTGAAAATGCGTCGAAGACCACTGACGGAACAGCGAAGGAATATGCCGCCCTCCTCGATAATATTCCTCATTTCAGTGATGTGCTTAATGCAATCATCCGGCAGGGTGAGCCGGGTGTACTGCTGTTGCGTCTCACGGCAAAGTACCTCAGGAGGTGTCTCACGGCGCATGAGGAGGGTAAAAAGATTGCCTTTACCACCTTCTGCTTCGCACCTCCCATTCTCTATGCCTTCGATGTCGTGCCGGTTATCGTCGAAGCCATGACGGTGCTGGGGACGCTGATCTTCAAGCGCGGTACCGG
>CAYTUH010000349.1:0-3485 GCA_964441165.1 uncultured Syntrophaceae bacterium | reverse complement strand
AACTCATTTTTCTGGATCCTTCCGATGGCGCTTCTGGGGAACTCGGTGCGAAACTCGACGTACCGGGGCACCTTGAACGCCGCCAGATTTTCTGTGCACCATAGGATGACGTCCTCCGGCGATAGTGTTTCCTGTGGATTCAATCGAATATATGCCTTGACTTCCTCTTCTCCCGTACCCAGGCCGGAGGGGATGCCGATGACGGCTGAATCGGCGACGCGGGGGTGACTGTTGATGACCGCTTCAATTTCGGTCGGCGCGATAAGCTCGCCCCGTCGACGGATGACCTCTTTTTTGCGTCCCACGAAGAAGATATAACCGTCTTCGTCTTTGTACCCTATATCGCCCGTATGGATCCATCCGTCGATCTCGGTTTCAGCCGTTTTTTCCGGGTCTTTGTAGTATTGGATCATGATGGCGGGGTTGCGTATTATCATCTCTCCTTGGACCCCGGCGGCACATTCCTTTCCTTCTCCGTCAACAATTTTTACTTCGTTTGTGACGGCGGGATCGGGATGCTCCATGGGTACGCCGATTCCACCCACTTTCCGTTCCTGTGTCCCTTCGCGGGGTCCCATAATGGCAAGGGTAGATTCCGTGAGGGAATAGATGGTCTGGATCTTCAATTGAAAACGTTCTTCGAAATCTTTATAGAATTCCGCGGGTACGTTTCCGGCAATCATCGTCTTTATGGGGTTGTCTCCATCATTCTCCATGAGCGGTCTTCCCCATACCCATGGAGTCACACCCTGCACCAGGACCATTTTTGTCGCGCCGTACTGCCTGGCCTGCTCGATAATTCTGGATGTGCTGAATCGTTTCAGCAGAATCAGACTCGCCCCGGCAGCCAATGAGCCCATGGTTGAATATACCTGGGCATTTGCATGAAACAGGGGATTGGGGGTCATGACGCGGTCTTCGCTGGTAATGCCAACGGTATGTGCATAGGCCTGTCCCGTGAGCACCCACCCCTTGTGGGAGTTGAGCACGCCTTTGGGTCTGTCCGTAGTTCCCGAGGTGTAGATGCATACCGCCGGATCATCTTCGGATATATCAATCGGTTCAAGTTCGCTCTTTCCCTCGAGTAAATTTGAAAAGGGCAGTGTCCTGGCGGGAATCTCCCCGGTGCCAAGAAAGATAATGTGGCTCAACGCGGGGATATTCTCTTTTGCTATCTTTTCCAGAAAGGGATAATAATCTTCATGAATGACAATTGCCGATGCTTCGGAGTGCTGGAGAATATACTCGATCTCCTTTTCTTGGAATCCCGTATTGATGGGCACTTCGATGGCACCAATCTTGTTGATTCCCATCCATGCATACAGATATTCGGGGCAATTGGGAAGCATGATCGCGACCATCTGGCCTTTCCCGACACCCAGGTTTCTGAAGGAATTTGCAATTCTGTTTGCGGTATCATCAAAATCCCTGAAGGTTACGGCTTCATTCTCATAATAAAGGTAAATCTTGTCCGGATTCTTTTCCCTTTGTTCTTCCAACAATTGGCGAACGTTCATCTTTCTGCTCCTTATACTTCCTGTTTTCTTTCCACCAGTTCGGTGAGTACGTTCTGTGTATGGTCAGGTACTACGAAAGCGATGCGCGAATTGTCTCCTCCGTCGCGGGGTGCCTTGTCTCTGAGGGGTACACCTGCACTGTTGAGACGTTTCATTTCGCCATCGATGTCATCGACCCTGAAGGCGATATGATGAAAACCTTCTCCGTTATTTTCAAGAAACTCTCCAATTCTGCCTGCTCCCGGAGCGGTGGGTTCAAGTAATTCTATAAGAACCTCACCCACGCGAATGAAGGCCATTCGGACGCAGATATCTTCCAGAGTCTCGATCTTCAGGGGTTTCAAACCAAAAATTCTGTCATAATCATCAAGAGACTTATCGAGGTTGTGTACGGCAATGCCGATATGGTCAATTTTTTGGATCATTTGCTTTACCTCTCCTTCGGGTAATCTCCTCATATATTCTGTTAATGAAGACATCGGTGCTTGTCCCCGGCCCGAATATCTCGATCACACCCTTGCTTTTGAGTGCTTCGGCATCTTCCCCGGGGATAATACCGCCGCCGAACACCAGAATGTCATCGGCATTTTTCTCTTTCAGGAGATCGAGCACGCGCCCGAAGAGTTCCTCATGTGCCCCCGAATGGATACTAAGACCGATGGCGGCCACGTCCTCATGGATCGCCGCACTCACTATCTGCTCCGGTGTTTGACGAAGACCGGTGTATATTACTTCCATCCCCGCGTCACGAAGTGCCCGGGCCACAATGAGTGCTCCCCGGTCATGACCGTCCAGGCCGGGTTTCGCCACTAAAAATCTTATTCGCTGTTCCATTGTCTTTCCTCTGACTTTATCGGTTATTAGAAGCTTGTTTCCCGGTATTCACCGAATACCTTGCGAAACACATCGCTGATTTCTCCCACCGTCGCATAACATTTAACCGCCTCAACTAGTATGGATGTGAGATTCTCATCGGTCTGTGCCACTCGTTCGATTTCCTTGAGGACTGCCTGAACCTTCTTGTTGTCTCGTGTTTCTTTCAGTTGTTTCAATTTGTGGATCTGACGGTCCACGCTCTCCCGGGCGGGTCTGAAAATATCAATCGGTATTTCTTCTTCATCGATGAAATCATTTACACCGACTATGATCTTTTCCTTGCTCTGAATCTGTTTTTGTTGTTCGTAGGAAGATTCCTGAATCTTTCGCTGGAAATATCTGGACTCTATTGCTTTCAGTGCGCCGCCCAGGTTTTCAATTTCATCAAGATATTTAATGGCATCCTCCTCCAGTTTTGTGGTGAGTGATTCGACATAGTAAGATCCGGCAATAGGGTCGACAGTGTCCGCGACCCCTGTTTCGTGGGCGACAATCTGCTGGGTTCTCAGCGCGATCTTTACCGATTGCTCCGTTGGTGTGCAGAATGCTTCGTCCATCGAGCAGGGGAAAAGGGATTGGCACCCTCCCAGAACTCCCGCAAGACATTCCACTGTCACACGAATGATGTTGTTCATCGGCTGCTGTGCCGTCAGGCTGCTGCCGGCGGTGAAATTGACAAGATTGAAACTCAACTTTGAGAGGTCCTTTATCTGATAACGCTCCTTGCAGGTTTTTGCCCAGAGACGCCGCATTGCCCGATATTTTGCGATTTCCTCAAAGAAGTTCATGCCCACGCACATGAAGGCGGCAAGTTTGGAAATGGCGCTTTCCACATTGAACCCGCGCTCATAGAGGTAATCCATGTAGGCAAGAGCGTTGGCGATGGTAAAGGCGATTTCCTGGCTGGCCGTGGCACCCGCTTCGCGGATATGGTACCCGCACATGGTGAAGGGAAGCCAATTGGGTTGGTGTTCGGTGCAGTAGGTGACGAGATCCGTTGCCAGTCTCAGAGAAGGTCGTGGCGGAAAAATGTAGGTGTTACGCGCGATGAATTCCTTCAGGATGTCGTTCTGAATCCTGAGCACCATATCA
>CAYTUH010000348.1:0-3489 GCA_964441165.1 uncultured Syntrophaceae bacterium | reverse complement strand
AGCAATCATTCATGGTACAGGTGACTTCTTCGGGGTCCATCTTCTCCGACATGGCGGTGAAGCCCGAGATGTCGGCAAACATCACCGTGGCGGTGCGCCGCTCCGATTCTTTTTGCCTGTTCTCCTGTACCATGACACCATACCATCAATGGAATGAATGATGCGTGTATCGCTGTCGGTGACTCATTCATGAGAGGGTATGTATCCGGATGTGATGGATTCGTGGATCGATGTCGACTGGATGTACCGCATGCCGGTCTGACACCGGCGGAGCAGCTGATGGAGATCCCTGTAACCGTGCACCAAGGTCGCTGCTGAATGAAAAGATGATTAATTATCGGGAAGTTGCATTAATGATCAGTATGTATAGAAAAGGGGCTCCTCTGTCAACGAAAAAGTGGCGGGATGGGAGCAGGAGCGTCCCCAACCGACATGATCGCGAAAGGCCGTTCGATCATCACTGCGTGGAGATGGCCAGTGCTGTCCCGATGAAGATTTTCCTTCCCTGTGCTTTAGTGAATCTCTTACTTTCCGGCTTTCTTCCTCGCTTCGGCACCGGCCTTCTTGATGTCTCCCAGGATAAGCTTGAGGATGGGCGACCGCTCCGGGGGATGCCAGTCCGTATGCCGGGGGTCTTCATGCCAGGTGAAGGGGAGGTGGCAGACCTGTCCTGGGGTACGGGCCTGTTCCATGCATGAGAGGGTCTCTCGTAGTACCGCGCGCTGTCCCTCGGCGTCGTTGACTTCTCCCACGGGCCGTCCATAGGGGTATTCGATTGCCGCGACCCGGGGCATGCCGATTGATTCCTGGAATTCGGGCGTCGGCGTTAACAGAATTGTCGAGAAACCCTCTGTCTCGAGGAAACGCGTGACCAGCCCCACGGACTGGCAGCAGAGGGGTCAGGCGGGGGTGAGAAGGACGGCGTCCACACCTTCCTCATGCATCCTGGCGACGATTTTCGGCATGGTCAGTTCAAAGAGTACCGTGGTGTCGAACTGAAAGCCGTAATAGGAGTAGCAGGTAGGTGACAGTTTCCCGATGATGCCCTCCTCTTCGAGTTCGCGGAAGCGGGCAAGAGGAAACATGACATTCATGTCCTCCTTGATATACCGCGTGTTGATATGGAGATGATTGACGTCGATATCCTTCTCCGTCGCATCCTTCGGTATTTCCCGGTGTGTCGGGTCGCCCCAGGTGGGCTCCTCCTTTTCCCGTTCCATGTCGAAGGGAGGATCGGTCCTGTGATTGATGCCCGCAGTGGTGAGCAGGGAAAAGGTGAGTTCCGAAACCGGTTTCCGAAGCGGCGTCCAGGGGATGTCTCCGGCAAAGGGCTTGCTCTCGATGTCCTGTTTGATCCAGGGACTGAGCGATGGGGGCATGAAGCGAAAACCGTTGACGATTTTTTCCGACTGTGTCATCTGATTCCTCCTCCTTCCGCGTCGTGGACGGGGCTGCGTCTTCAGCGACGGGCAAAGTTCCGTTGGCCGCCGGCGCTCTTCGGTACACGGTACAGTTGAATAACTGCTTTTACTAAAATGTGACGATTGAATATGACGCAAGAATACCTTTTTTTGATCCTTTGTCAAGGAATTGCAGCCGTCTGATAATCTGTGTTCTCTGCCGAGGAGGGAGGGAAAGGGAGAATGCATAATAAAAGTTCTTTACATCTCCTGCCGACTTCTACTAAAACTCTGGAGCAGTGAATCCAGGAGGATATGAGAGCGAATGCCAGTGAAACCGAGAGACGCGGCAACGTTGATTCTTCTCAGGAACCGTGAGGGGAAGAAGAACGGGGGTGTAGAGGTCCTCATGGTGCTGCGTCACCCCAAAAGTGACTTTGTGCCCGGTTCCTATGTCTTTCCCGGCGGCGGGCTTGAAGAAGAGGACATCCGGCCCGGAACGGAAGCGCTCTGCGCGGGCCTTGATCGTGAGACGGCCTGCCGGGTCCTCGATGATGCCGGTTCTCCCGACCGGGCTCTCGGTGTCTGGGTCACCGCCGTGCGGGAAACCTTTGAAGAAGTGGGCCTGCTCATGGCCTACCGGCGTGACGGGACCCTTCTTTCCATCGAGTCGGAGGACGAGGTGGAACGGTTCCATTCCTACCGTCGCTGTCAGCGGGAGGGTGCCCTGTCTTTTGCCGAGATGCTGGATCGGGAAGAACTGACCCTTGCCACCGACCGGCTTTTCTACTATTCCCACTGGATCACCCCGGAGCCGTCACCGGTACGATACGATACGCGGTTTTTCAACGCCGACGCCCCGGCCCGTGAGAGGGCCCTTCACCACCGCGTGGAACTGACGGAACACCTCTGGGTCGCACCAGCGAAGGCCCTCGATGATTTCAGAAAGGGGACCTTCGACATGGTACTCCCCACGATGGTAACCCTGGAAGAGCTGGAGCGCTTCTCGAACACTGCCGATGCGCTGCGGGTCTTCCGGGACAGGCAGGTCGAGGCATACTGCATAAAGATCGAATACGACGAAGAAGAAGGTGTCGTTGTACTGCATGCACCCGACGGGCGGACGTTCAAACGCAGACCGCCCTCGGTTCGATGAGACAATTACAAAGGTCAAGGAGGTTTGTCTATGAAATTGCAGGATCTGTTCAGCCTTAAAGGAAAAGTCGCCCTGGTGACCGGCGGAGGACGGGGTATCGGAAAATTCATCGCTTCGGGACTTGCCGAAGCGGGAGCCGATGTCATTATCACATCACGGAAAATGCAGAATCTGGAGAAAGCGGCACAGGAGATCGGGGATGAATTCGGCGTGAAGGCCCTGCCCGTTGCCTGTGATGTGGCGAAAGAGGACGCCATCGACGCCATGCTGGCAACGGTGAAAGAGACCTTCCCCCGGATCGACATCCTTGTGAATAACGCCGGCGCGACCTGGGGCGCGCCGACGCTGAAATTCCCCCTTGAACGCTGGGATCAGATATTCAATGTGAATGTGCGCGGTGTCTGGATCTTGACCCAGAAGGTGGCGAATATCATGAAGGAGCAGGGCGGTGGAAATATCATCAATATTTCATCGGTCATGGGATTCAGGGGTTCCGAGGAATTCGCCCATCCGGCAGTGGCCTATAATTCAAGCAAGGCGGCCATAAATGTTCTCACCATGAACCTGGCGGTAAAACTGGCCCCCTACAAGATCAGAGTCAACGCCATTGCGCCGGGCTTTTTCCGGACCGATATGATGGCCTATATTGAAAAACCCGAGTTCAAGGATGCCTATGACATGACCATGTCATTCATCCCCCTGCACCGGATCGGTGACGTTGATGACATGAAAGGGGTCGCCGTGTTCCTGGCCTCGGACGCCTCGGCCTACATGACCGGTCACGTGATCATCAACGATGGGGGGCTCCTGGCAAAGTAAAATACCTGAGTTGTTCATTCCGGGGGCGGAGGGCGAGACGGCCGTCCGCCCTGGCGGTTTCTTTTCAATGAGGTCTGTCATGACGGCTCGGGCCGGATGGCGGTGCCTCTTTTT
>CAYTUH010000347.1:0-3493 GCA_964441165.1 uncultured Syntrophaceae bacterium | reverse complement strand
ATTGATGGCGCACGGCGCCATATATCACCACGGCAAGGTCATCATCGCGGTCATCGTGATACTGATTATATCCGTGGCGGGACTTACCCGGCTCAAGGTTGATACGGCCTATGTCAGCTACTTCAAGAAACAGAGTCCCGTCCGGAAAAACGTCGACGTGATCGGGGAAAAGTTCGGCGGCGGCTGGGGATTCGATATCCTGATCGACTCGGGAAAGCCCGACGGTGTCAAGAATCCCGAATTTCTCAACACGCTGGAGGAATTACGAACGTGGCTCACAAGTGACACGAATCAGGACCTCAGGATCGGACGAACCGATTCTTTTTCGGATTTCATAAAGACCATGCACATGGCAATGAACAACGACGAACGGATCTACTATCGAATACCCGGAAGCCGGATGGATATTGCCGATTATCTTGAAATATTTTCCGGTGACGATGAAGACTCCGACGGCCGCTTCGACGAATTCGAACCCTTTGTCGACGCCGAGTACCGTACCGTCGATCTCCTGGCCCGCCTCTGCAGGAAGGAGGGCCAGCCCGTGGGCACCTATGAAATAAGTAAAATAATCGACAAAATGACGGCCTATCTTCAGTCGCATCTCCCCCGGGACTATTCCTTTACCATTTCCGGATTTCCCGTTATCGAGGTGCAGGTGTCGCACTACCTCATCAAGGGACAGATCCAGAGTCTCATCCTGTCTCTCATCGTCGTCGACATTATCGCCATACTCCTCTTCCAGCACATCAGCGCAGGTCTTCTCGCACTTATTCCGATGGGTGTGGCGGTACTCATCAATTTCGGCATTATGGGACTTTTCGGGATCGCCCTCGATATGCCCACATCGGTTATCGCAGCGGTCACCATCGGTATCGGCGTTGACGACACAATTCATTTTCTCAATACGTTCAGGCACAACCGGTCTCAGGGCTTCACCGTGGAACAGACCATCCATCGAACCCTTGCCGTTTCCGGAAAGGCGATTATCTTTACGTCGCTCGGTCTCATCTGCGGTTTCTTTGTCTTCCTGCTCTCCAGCTTTATTCCCATTATCCTTCTCGGTATGCTTCTGGCAATTACCATGACTGCCACGACTATCGGCGCCCTCCTCGTTCTCCCCTCCGTCATCATCGCCACGAAGGTCGATTTGAGTGAACCCGCCCGTGATACTTGGTTCGGAAAGTATTTGAATCTGGGACGGCTCTTTGGACTGGAGGAAAAGAATTAATCGCAGATGCAAAGAAATTTTTCACGCGGACCATATATCTGATTGACAAATGGCCTCCTAAACAGTTACATGTGACGTATCTCAATTATGAAAA
This sequence comes from uncultured Syntrophaceae bacterium, assembly GCA_964441165.1. GTDB lineage: Bacteria > Desulfobacterota > Syntrophia > Syntrophales > UBA2210 > CAYTUH01. Next base: position 2,168 of record CAYTUH010000347.1, on the reverse strand, counting down.
CCCCCGGCAAGGAACGACAGAAAAAATACATTCAGAAACAGCGTGAAGCGGGAAAGTGCTCCGTTACGATACTGCTGACGCATGCGGCCAAGGATATCGTTGACCGTGAACGAGACAGGACCGGCGAGACACTCTCCGAGGTCCTGGAGCGATCGATCCACAACCTTAAGAATATAATCACAAGTGACGAAAGTGCAAAAAAGACCCCCCCGGAAGTAGTCACAAGTGATAAAGTCATTCCGAAGAAAGATGGCGGCACCCAGAAGAGCTTTGACTTCTTCTCTTAAGTATCACTTCAAGTAACAAGTCAACCGAATTTAATAAAAAGGTCACATGAAATCATTCTGAAATGGAAGCCCTTCAAAGGGGAACTTGAGGGACGACCTCCAGGCTCCACGAGTTTATTACATAAGGAAGTTTGCAACAAGGTTTCCATAAAGACTGCTTGACGCTTTTGTGCCCATTTCCGCATACCCGCCATATGTGACAAAATGATGCCTCTCCATACAGTAAAGAAGCACAGGAAATCTTGAATAAAATCCTTTATTTCTCTCTTCTGCAGAAAGCGTTATGGACACATTACTGATTATTGAAGAATGATCGGGGGGATATAAACGAAGCATCCAGGGGGAAATAAGGAGGGGAACCCCCTGGATGCAGTGCCTAACGAGACACAGATTTATTCACCTGATGATTAGGCATTCCTATAATATGCATTTTATCTCAAATGTCAAATGCAGCTATCTCATTATAATTACATACAGTTATCGACCTCTTTTATAGGGTATTTTCAGTTTGTCCATTCTCTTCCTCAGCGTATTCGGGTGAATGCCGAGCAGTTCGGCCGCTCCACCGGGACCGTTGATCTTTCCATGGGCAATATTCAGGGTTTTTCTTATATGGAGGGTATTCAGTTCATCAAGCGTGAAAACATCGCCACCCCCTTCTGAGGAAGCTTCTCTGTCCGCCTCATAATGCGGCGCGACAAGAGTGTCGAATCGAAGGACGCCGTCGCGGCTCTGAATCATGGCCCTCTCGACGATGTTCTGCAACTCCCGCACATTGCCGGGCCAGTCATAGGCCCGAAGTCTCTCCAGTGATCCCGGTACAAGCATGGGCGTGTTTCCGATCTTCAATTCCATACCTTTCTTTTCGATAAAGTGGTGCACCAGTGCCGGGATGTCCTCCTTTCGGTGACGCAGGGGCGGAATGATGATGGGGAACACATTGAGGCGAAACCAGAGATCCTCTCTGAATTGACCCTTACTGACCATTTCTTCCAGGGTCCTGTGCGTAGCTGAGATAATCCTTATATCGACGGGAATTGTCCCTGTTCCGCCCACACGCTCGATTTCCCTGTTCTGAAGTACATTGAGGAGTCGCACCTGCACCTGTGGCGGCAGTTCCCCCACTTCATCGAGAAAGATGGTCCCCCTGTCCGCTCGTTCAAAGCGTCCCCGCTTTTGTGCAATGGCGCCGGTAAAGGCCCCCTTTTCATGACCGAAGAGCTCACTATCGATCAACGTTTCGGGAATGGCGCCGCAATTCACCTTGATGAAGGGACCGCTCCTCCGGGGCGAAGAATAATGGACAGCATTTGCGATGACCTCTTTTCCCACCCCTGTTTCGCCGTACAACAGCACAGGGCTGTCGAGATGGGCAACCTGACCGACCGATTTCATGACCTCCTTGAGGCCGAATTCGGCACCTACAATCTCTTCGCCGGCAATTTCCCTGAGCCGGTTCTGAAGGTACTGATTGCATATCCCTGAGCTAGGAGACCTCCTTATGCCTGAGTGCGTTGGCCATGGCAATTGCGAAGGGTTCATGAACCGACCGTACGAGAGCAGCATGCTCGACAGTGTATCTGTCCAGACCTTCGCTCATCAGGGACAAGACACCGATACGATTGCCCTCCAGTTCCAGCCGCACATCAATCATCGAAACATTAATATCAAGATCGAGTTGTCTGAATACATTTTTCGTTTCAGGGTTCAGATCGGGGCGATTGACAATTTCGACCGGCCCCATTGCTGCCCACCGGGCGGCTCTGAATTCGACCCCCTCGAAAGGCAGGACTACCGTCTTTCCTAAACGCCTTTCTGAAACGGACCCCACGGAGGCAATAATGTGGGCGATGTTGAGCACGGGATCGTAGAGCAGCATGG
>CAYTUH010000346.1:288-3494 GCA_964441165.1 uncultured Syntrophaceae bacterium | reverse complement strand
CCAGTTCGCGGTATGAAAGGATCCTGTCCTGAATGCGTGGCGTAAGCTCCCGCAGTACAGACAGGCCGCCGAGCAGTCTCTGGAGTTCCTCGAAATATCCCTCAAGGGTTGTCCGGGTGTCGCTCTTCTCAAAATCAGACATGAGGCCTCGTGCCATATCGAAATGATAGTCGCGAACCTCTTTCAGACGCAGAAGGGCCGTGTCATCCTTTCCATTCGCCGAAAGTTGCGCAATCTCCAGCAGCTTCCGCGTTGTCTTCCCCATGGCGGAATTGATTACTACCGGTTGTCGTTCAAGCCGGGAATGTATGATCCCGACAATCCTCTCAACGGAAGGGATATCCTCGATCGATGTCCCCCCGAATTTCATGACGATCATAGTTCCTTCTCCACCTTATATCATTCAAAGAAAAACCCATCAGAAGCAACAAAACACAATCATTTTAGAAATTATTTGTCAAGGTGCTTTCCGGTTTGAATGGGTAATGGTGATGGTTTTGCAAAAAGTCAAATACAGCGTCACTCCCGCGAAAGCGGGAGTCCAGAACTGCTTGATAATACTGGATGACCTGTCAAGCACGGAATGACAAAACAGCGCAATAACGACTTTTTGCGAGTGCATCAATGGTGAATTTTACAGAAAGTTAATTGTGTCGATAAGGAGGTATAGTCGGTTGGAAATTCACGTATTCTTGAAAGTGAAAGATTCGGATTCCAGTAAATATATGAAGATTACCTGTGAAAATAAGCACCAAGGGTCAAACGTAGGCTCGATCTCGCAATCCGCAGTTATGCAGAGACAAGATGGGAGATTTCCCCTGTTTTTGCGAAACAGATTGACTTTTCCCGCTTCTTTCATGATATGTATCTCTTCAGGACAGAAATGGAAATCATCCCTTCCAATCATCAATTCACCCTGCTGATACTGGAAAGACTGCGAACATGAAAAAGAAAATGACGACGAGGATCATTCTGACAGTATTCGGGACAATACCCCCGGCTGCCCGAAAAACCTTCTTCAAGGGCATCACCATTCTTCTCTATCATTTCTCCCTCAAGCACAGAATGATTGCCCTGCACAATCTCGTACGCTCGTTCCCCGAGAAGAATCTCTCCGAGCTAAAAAGGATCGCCAAGGGCTCCTTTCGAAATCTCGGGGTAATGGCGGCTGAATTTTTCGATGTCTTCGGCCTCACCAGGGATAATATTACCGACCTGGTGGAATTTGAGGGAAGTGACGTCTACGAAAGGGCCCTCGTGCGGGGAAAGGGGCTTCTCATATACTCGGCCCACTTCGGAAACTGGGAGCTGGGAGCGGCAGCCTTCGCCCTCAAGTATCAGCCCATGCATGCGATTTACCGGCTCCTTGACAATCCCATCGTGGAAAACCTCTTAATGATGGAGCGCAGCGTGACGGGAAACCAGCTCCTTGCCAAGGGGGGCGTCATGGGAAAGATATTTAAAATCCTCAAGGAAAACGAAGCAGTGGGAATCATGATGGACCAGAATGTGTCGTGGCGCGAGGGTGTGTTTGTTGATTTCTTCGGACGACCGGCATGCACAACCCGGCAATTTGCGGAAATCGCCCTTCAGACAGGGGCGGCCGTCATGCCTTCCTTCATCATCAGGAAGGATGACGGGCGATACAGGATTGTCTTGAGGGAGACGGAGCTGATTCGAACCGGCGATTACGACCGTGACGTCCTCCTCAACACCCAGAAGTTTACCACCATCATCGAGGGATTCGTCCGCAAGTACCCGGAGCAATGGTTCTGGCTCCACCAGCGGTGGAAGACAAAAAAATGTCAGGTGGAACAGCCGCCGGCCCGAGCCGGTCTAATCGAGGATGAAACGTGACGTTTCATAGAAAGCTTTTTCCCCTCCTCTCTTTGTAAAGGGAGGCCGGGAGGGATTTAAAAACGAAACCGCCCTCGGCGGCGCGGCACCAATCCCACTTCGTCATTGCGAGACCGCCTTCGGCGGTCGTGGCAATCTCTATTTTGATTGCCGATTAATGTCCTCATCCGGTTTCGGCATAGCTGTGCTGGAGAACATGATCATGCCTTAATCGAATCGCACACCCAGTCATTGAGAGGATGTTACCCAGAAGCAACCCACACATAAATATATCAACGATAATAAATAGATGAAGTGCAAAATTAAGATTGGAGATTTGCCCCCTATCTTTCCCTAAATTTGACTGCTGTCTTGTCCATACAACAAACAACATCTCAACGTATAATCTGACGTACGTCCACTAATTTGCCCCGGTTCGAATGGTTGGCCTGTTTAGATGAATCTTGTAATGAGCCCGGCCTTTCCAGCAGCAATAATCTGTTTCTTGTCGGAAGAGACGAACAGTTCTGATCTCAATTCAAGAGCACATGCAACATGAAGGGCATCCATTGCACGAAGTACATTATCCTCAAGTAATTTCGTGGTCTTGGTAATTACTTCCGGAGTTAGGTTTATTATTGTAATGTTCCGTAGATCTTCAGAGAGGGCTCTTTTAATCGAATTATAATTCTTGTGCGAAAGACTGTTCTCTCGAACACGGCGATTGAGAGCCGATATAAGTTCGGGAATGCAGATTACACTCAGGCAAAGTTCTGTTGCTTCCTGACAAACATCATCAACTGACTGGCTTCCAGGCTCTTCGATATATCTTTTTCCAAACGCCGAAGTATCAAGAAAGACTCTCACGTTCCCTTTCCTCTAAAATTGCAGAAGTTAATTGTGCTCCCTTTATAGAAAGACGTAAGCCAGGCTTTTTCCATGATGGTTTCTTTGATTCTTCTGTAAACGGTTTGATTTCAGCAATAGGCTTCCCATGCCTTAAAACAACAAGCATCTCTCCATTTTCAACATCTGAAAAGAGATTAGAAGCATTTTTCCGAAACTCTGTGAACGATACGGTTTTCATTCCTCACCTCTTTATATTCTGTACATTGTGTACATCATTGTGCACATAATCGCAAGGTGAATTTGAAGGCCAACGGGGCGGGTGAGGCGCGCGCAATTTATAGTGTGTCTAACACCACCTGATTGTAAAATAAGAACCAACCGAAGGTCACATATTTATCATTAACTGTTCGTTTTGGATAATTAAAATTAAGATACGATCCCTTATCTTCAGAAAAGCAACCCTTTCTCACTAAGATAATAATTCATCGAAATCAAGAACGTCCCCCATAAAAACCCATCGG
>CAYTUH010000346.1:0-220 GCA_964441165.1 uncultured Syntrophaceae bacterium | reverse complement strand
AGGCAAGATTGGAAAATTGACCACTGTTTTCTCTAAAATCATGGCCATTCATGAAATCAAGCACGCTTTAGTCTGATGAACCTTGTCCTTTCCTGCATCATAGAAATATGTCTGTCAACTGTGTAGGTCTGACACCTATGTCTTTTCTGAAGCTGATTCCATCCTCTTTAATGTCTCGTAACATTGAGCTTAGCATGCGCTTTTCTATTGGAATGAGTGG
>CAYTUH010000345.1:0-3498 GCA_964441165.1 uncultured Syntrophaceae bacterium | reverse complement strand
GTCTGCAGGCGGGGATGGCGCAACGCCTGACTCTTCTGCTCTTCCACGGAAGGCTTTACGTCGTTTCCGTTACGCGGGTCCTCTGCATCCTGAAGGGGGACGATCCGGACGGTGGTCTCCTCCCCGAAGAATTCTCCGGCAAAGCGGGTGATTTTTTCTCCCTGATCCTTCTCCTGAAGGGTTTCGAAAAAGATATAATCCCGGGGAAATCCTATTTTCAGGGTCCTGTCATCATATCCGAGAAAGGTACCCGGAACGACCTTGGACCAGAGCGGTTTGTTCTGTGTGCAGAGGTATTCCTTGAAATCTTCCCAGAGGTTCGATCCACCGCCTCGTGCCGGTGGTTCACGGTGCTCCCGTGGTGTCGGACCGGCGGAGGCGTCAACCGGCGGCGCCTGGAGACCTTCTCTTTTTTCCGGCGGCTTCGTCCCGCCCGGTGAGAGTCGTTTCTCAAGGCCCTCCATCCGTGCGAGGATTTCGTCCACGGGAATGAGCGGTTCAAGGTAGGCCATCTTCACCAGGGTATATTCGAGGTTGATGCGCGGGTCCATACTCTTTCTGATATCTTCTTCTCCGTTCATGAGAATATCGAGCAGCCGCTGCAGTGTTTCCCGTGATGCCGACACCGCCTGGTTCTTCAACGTTTCCACTTCGTCATCGGGCAAGTCCATGAGGAGTTCTTCCCGTCCGGCAATGGAAACCATCAAAAGATTCATGAAGTGCTTCAGGATCATCTGATAAAAGTACTTGATATCGACCCCGGCAAAATAGACCTCGTCGACGATTTTCAGGCACGTCCCCGGATCCCGTTCAAGGACCGCCTTCGAGAGATCGCAGAGGAAGCGTCTGTCGGTAAGGCTGAGCAGATCTTCGATATCTGCGTCCGCTATCTCGGTACCGGAATAGGAAATGACCTGATCGAAGACACTTTGCGAATCCCGTATGCTCCCCTCTCCGGCCTGCGCAATCCATAATAACCCGGTATCAGTCACGGTGATACCCTCGTCGATCGCTATCCGCCTGAGGTTTTCCATTACCTTTTTCAAGGGGATCCGCCTGAAATCGAAATGCTGGCACCGGGAAAGAATCGTTGAGGGAACACGATCTATTTCCGTAGCGGCAAAGACAAAAATCACATGGGGCGGCGGTTCTTCCAGTGTCTTCAGGAGGGCGTTGAATGCCTCCTTGGTCAGCATGTGTACTTCGTCGATAATATAGATTTTATAACGGCACGACGCGGGAGAAAACTTGATATTCTCGCGCAATTCCCGGATTTCATCGATGCCCCTGTTGGAGGCACCGTCGATTTCCCGCACATCCAGAGCCGTTCCGTCGGTGATCTCACGGCACTGGGAACACTGGTTGCAGGGTATTTCGGCCGGCCCGGCTTCACAATTCAGTGCCTTCGACAGGATACGGGCGATGGAGGTTTTGCCGGTTCCCCGGGGGCCGCTGAAAAGGTAGGCATGGGCGATGCGGCCGAAGCGAATGGCATTCCTGAGCGTCTTCACCACATGCTCCTGCCCCACCACATCCTCAAAGGTTTGCGGTCTCCATTTCCGAGCCAGCACAAGGTATTCCATCGACGGCTCCTAATAACACGTCTGATTAACGAAAAGGTGATAGCCGGGTAATCCCGTAGCAAACGTCAAAGTTGCTACCGCTGCTTCCTCCCGGACCTGACGGAGTTCACAATTTTCAGTTCCACAGGGCCCGGCTATCATATCGAAGACAAAATGGCGGAGAGAGGGGGATTCGAACCCCCGGTACACTTTTGTGGGTGTACACACGATTTCCAGTCGTGCTCCTTCGGCCAACTCGGACATCTCTCCGTGACGGTTTCCCGCGTTCAGCATTCAGGAATCCAGTTCGATACAGAAAGAATTACAGCAAGGTAACGGCCGGCAGCTGAACGCCTTACCCTCAATTTTTATGGCGGAGAGGGTGGGATTCGAACCCACGTGAGAGCTTTTGACCCTCAAGTCGATTTCGAGTCGACCCCGTTACGACCACTTCGGTACCTCTCCGCACAACATATATTCTCAAATAAAAAAGCCAAAATTAAGTGCGTGTATGTATCCTCTTTTCACGGAAAAATCTACTTAAAATTTTTCCGCACTCCTTTTCAAGGACACCTCCCGTCACCTCTGCGGAATGATTGAGTCTTTCATCATTAACGACCCGGTACAGGGACACGACACCCCCACCCTTGTGATCATCGGCGCCATAAACCACCCGGGCGATCCGGGCATGAAGTATCGCACCGGCGCACATGATGCATGGTTCAACGGTCACATAGAGGGTCGCCCCGGTGAGCCGGTAATTACCGAGCCGCTCCGCCGCCTTTCTCATGGCGCATATTTCGGCATGGGCCGTCGGATCCTTCGCGGCGATTGGCCGGTTATGGCCTCGCGCAATAATCGCCCCGTTTCCGGTGATGACGGCGCCGACAGGGACCTCTCCTTCGGCATAGGCGGCTTCCGCTTCTTCAAGGGCGATCCGCATATAGAATTCGTCGTTGTTCATGCCGTGAAGGGATGTTCCGCCCTCTCTCCTGTTCTTTTCCGCCAGTTCTCTTTCTGCATCCTTCGCGCCCGTTTGTCAAGTATCTCTCACATCAATTACCTTTCTTGATTCACGGCCCGCCATGGGCTATGATACCGCATCATGATTCCGAAACGATTGTTTGTCATCACCATTATCATTTCTCTTGCCCTTCACATATTCCTTATTGCACTCACGGGACTTTCCGGTTTCAGCGCTGCCATTCCCCAAAAAGGAGATATTTTCAGGGTGCATCTGGAGAAGAATCCCCTTGCCGAAGGAAATGAGGATATCCGGGAAGAGCCGGAAACCTTCGGCGATGAGCCGTCGCCGCCGCCGGAATCGCCCCTGGGAACGGGAGCGCGGGAAGCCACCGTTGACCTTGACAGCACCGATCCACGCTACCATACCTACCTGGATCAAATCAGGGCGCGAATTGAATCCCACTGGTCCTATCCCTTCAAGTCCTACCTTCTGAAAGAAGAAGGCACCACGGTGGTAAAGTTTGCCGTTACCGAAACGGGCGACCTGATCAACCCTCATATTCTTGAATCTTCGGGATACAGCACCCTCGATGCCGAATCGATTCATGCGGTCGCCTCTTCCTCACCCCTTCCCCGGCTTCCGGGAAACCTCAATCTATCGAAACTTCATATTGTCGCTGCCTTTACCTATCGCATCACGGAATAAATTAAATGCTTGCTATTTTGAGGCACTGCACATACTATCCCCGCAGAAAATTGAGCGTTTCGATCGACAGAAACCATGAAAAACGAGAAGAAAATCATCTACTTTACCTGCGTGGGCCATTTTTTCACCCACTTCTACGAACTCCTCTTTCCCGCTCTTGCCGTACCCCTGATGCTCTCGTTAAAGATAAGTCTTGCCGATGTGCTGAAACTCAGTTTTTTCATGTATCTCCTCTATGGACTGGCGGCGCTCCCCTGGGGCATG
>CAYTUH010000344.1:0-3501 GCA_964441165.1 uncultured Syntrophaceae bacterium | reverse complement strand
AGCTGTCGATCCAGCTGATGGAGGGGTAGTGCCGCGCGTCGGCCAGGATCTTGTCGAGAGCCCAGAAGCAGCGCACGAAGCGCGTGGTGTGCTGGGTGACGGGCTCCGAAAAATCTCCGCCGGGGGGCGAGACGGCACCGATGATGGTGATGTCGCCCTCCTTCCCCGAGAGCGTCTCCACAAGTCCCGCCCGCTCGTAGAATTCGGCAAGCCGCGTGGCCAGATAGGAGGGATAGCCCTCTTCGGCGGGCATGTCGCCGAGCCTGCTCGAAAGTTCCCGCAGGGCCTCGGCCCACCGCGAGGTGGAATCGGCCATGACCGCCACGCTGTATCCCATGTCCCGGTAGTATTCGGCGATGGTCACCCCCGTATAGATGCTCACCTCCCGGGCGGGAACGGGCATGTTCGACGTGTTGGCAATCATGACGGTCCGCTCGATCAGGGGCCGGCCGTTCCGTTCGTCGACGAGCTGCGGAAAGTCCGTGAGCACGTCGGTCATTTCGTTTCCCCGTTCGCCGCAGCCGATGTAGACGATGATGTCGGCGTTGCACCACTTCGCCAGGGCGTGCTGGGTCATGGTCTTGCCGGTGCCGAACCCGCCGGGGATGGCGGCGGTCCCGCCCCGGGCAATGGGGAAAAAGGTGTCGATGATCCGCTGTCCCGTCACCAAGGGGACAAAGGGCTTCTTCCTGCGCCGGTTCGGCCGCGGCGTCCTCACGGGCCAGTAGGCGGCAAGCCTCCCCTGGTACACCCCCGCACCCGTATCGACGGTGTAGACCTCCTCTTCGATGGTGTAGGCGCCGGCACCGACGATCTTCGTCAAGGTCCCCGAGACGTCCGGGGGGACCAGCACCTTGTGCACCACCAGGGGGCTCTCCTGAATCTCCCCCAGCAGGGTCCCCGGACCTACCTCCCCGCCGGCCTCGAGGGCGGGCTTGAATTCCCACGTTCGTTTCTCGTCGAGGGGCGGCAGCTTGATTCCTTTTTCAATGTAGCTCCCGCAGACTTCGGAAATCCCCACCAGGGGCCGCTGGATGCCGTCGTAGATGCTGGCGATGAGTCCCGGTCCCAGGAGCACGGAGAGGGGCCGGCAGTAGGAAACCACCTCGGCGCCGGGCATGAGCCCCGTGTTGTCTTCGTAGACCTGGATGATCGTTATGTCATCGACGAGCCGGATCACCTCGCCGATGAGCCGGTCGGGCCCCACCTCGGCGATATCGTACATGCGGATTCCCCTCATGCCCGTCGCCCTGACGATGGGACCGTTGACGGAGACTACCTTTCCCGCAATCGTTTCAGCCATTTCCCTATCCCTGTGCCTCGACGGCAAGCCCTTTCTCTTTCAGCATCCCCATGATTGCCCGGCGGACGGCGGGACTTTTCCGGTAATAGATTCGCTCGATGGTGCTGTTGAGGATGCGTCCCTCCCGAAGGTCGCGGACGATGCACCCGCCCCAGCGAATCCCGTCGTCTCCGGCAATGACGATGTCCGGCCTTTTCCCGGCCGCGGTGAGGGCTTCAAGAATGTCCTCCCGCCGGGCGAGGTCCTCCTTCCGCAACCCCACTTCCACCTCGCCGTTCATACGCTCCGCCCCGGCAACGATGGTGTCGGAAAGAAACTTCCCGTAGCGCCGGTCTTTTCCGATATCGGCAACGGCATCCTTCACGATGCCGGTAATAAACTCCTCCACAAAGGTGAGCCGTTTCTTCTTCCGTTCGAGGATGCTCCGGTTTTTCAACTTGAACTCCTCCTGCCGGATGCGCGCCCGGGTCTCTTCTTCCGTCCGCTCCCTGAAACGCGCGATTTCGGCGTTGTACTCCTCATCGAGCTCGCCTATCCGGGATGCCTCCGCCTCCCTGACGGCTTCTATCGCCTTCCGGGATTCCTCCCGGATCGACTCTTCCAGCGGCGTGGTGCCCATGTCAGTTCTCTCCCTGCGATCAGAGCGCGATGCCCAGGGCCTCGGCAATGTAGGCCACGTCCGACTTGCGGAAACCCTCCCGGTCGTCCACACCCGGGATTTCCACGACGACGGGCAGGACGCGGTTCAGATTGATCTCCGTAATCCGTTCACGGAGATGGCCGGCAAGCTCGTTGGTGACAATCACGACGGCCGCGTCGCCCTTCCCGACGATCTCTTCGAAGTGCGACGGCACCCTGTCACCGGAGGAGACCACCCCCGTCACCCCGGCGAGGCGGAAGGCGCTCACCGTATCCATGTCGCCGATAACGTATATCCTGTTCATGTCAAATCCGACTCACTGTTAAAAGTAAATTTAACCCTGTTTTGTCATTCCGTGCTTGACAGGTCATCCAGTATTTTAAAGTAGTTATGGACTCCCGCCTTCGCGGGAGTGACAGACGTAGTGATTTTTTACAAAGCCATAAAGGTTGGCTTTATGAAACCGAAAATAGTATTCATGTGAACTCCCGGATTCGCCGTTCCCTCCCTCGATATTCTGGTGAAGAATGACTTTCCCGTGATCGCCGTGATCACCCAGCCTGACAGGCCGAAGGGACGGGGGCGGAAATTGACACCACCTCCGGTGAAAGAATACGCCCTGAAAGCCGGTATTCCCGCCTACCAGCCCGAGCGGGTCCGGGATGAGGATTTTCTCAAAGTCTTCAGAAAACTGTCGCCCGATATGGTCGTCCTTGCGGCCTTCGGCCAGATTCTGCCCGGAGAGATTATCACGCAGCCCTCTCTCGGGTGCCTCAACGTTCATCCGTCGCTTCTCCCCCGATACAGGGGGGCGGCGCCCATCAACTGGGCGCTCATCAACGGTGAGAAAAAAACGGGTATGACCATCATGATGATGGATGAGGGCGTCGATACGGGGGATATCCTGCTGCAGGAGGAGATCGGTATCGAGGATGAGGAAATCTATGACGAACTCCACGACAGGCTGTCATGGATGGGCGCGGAACTGCTCCTCGGGGCCGTCGAGGGGATGGCGGAGGGGACCCTGCAAAGACGACCGCAGGATTCCTCGGGTGCCTCCTACGCGCCGCGCCTGACAGGGGAAACGGGCCATATCGACTGGAACCGGAACTCCCGGGAAATAGTGAATCTGATACGGGGTCTTTCGTCCTTCCCCGGTGCCTATTCCTATCTGCGGGATAAAAAACTGAAGATATTTCATGCCGTCCCGGGGCCCCTCTGCTCCGGCGAAAAGGAACCGGGAAGGGTCGGGCGCTTTCTCGAATCGGGACTGCAGATTGCCGCCGGTGACGGACATGTCTACCTGCAGGACGTCCAGCTGGAGGGGAAAAAACGGATGACCATAGATGATTTCATGCGGGGGTACCGTCTTTCTCCCGATGACACGCTTGAGTAATGTTTCCGACGGCGCTTCGAGCCGTTGCGAGAAGATTCCCTGTCTCAAACCTGTGGGACCCGGCGGGGAACGATACCTTCAGGAGGTTCTGTAATGCCGCCTCAAGAAACGAAACGACTGCTCAGAGAACTCTTTGCCGATCAGAAGTTCGGGGTCCTTGCC
>CAYTUH010000343.1:353-3513 GCA_964441165.1 uncultured Syntrophaceae bacterium | reverse complement strand
ATCTCCCTTGTGGCCGGTCCTGTCCCGCGCCGGGAGGTCCGGCGGCTCGTTGACGGCAACGGTGATGGAATCCCTTTCATAGTGTTCGGGAGGAAAGGATATGTGCGTCGTCGACAGCCGGCCGCACTGTTCGAATCCCGGAAAGAGGAGATTCCCCCGCTTCGGCAGCCCGAAGGTAACCGTATAGTCCGCCTTTACGGCGACGCCCATGATCAGTCCCGTATCGCCGTTCACGCCGGAGGGGATGTCAACACTGACGACCGTCCTGTTGCTCTCATTGATCAGGTCGATCAGAGCGGCATGAATTCCTTCAACCGGCCGGGCCAGCCCCGTGCCGAAAATCGCATCGACAATCACGTCACAATGGCGAAGGATCGTCCCGAGGGAATCGACCTGCCCCACTTCTGTAATTTCCACGGGCATGCGGGAGAGAATATCGAAATTGGTCTTCGCCGATCCCTTGTATTTTTTTGCGTCGCCTGCAACCAGAACTCTCACGATACCGCCGTTTGAATGGAGCTTGCGGGCAATGACGAAACCGTCGCCGCCGTTGTTGCCGATGCCGCATATCACGACAAACTTCCGGTGGCGAACGCCGCACTCCTTCAATATGGTAAAATAGGTTGCTTCACCGGCGTTCTCCATGAGCAGGAGGTCCGGAATGCCGTATCCTTCAATGGCGCTCCGGTCAAGATCTCTCATCTCAGCGACGCTGCTTACCTTCATTGCATTCACCTCGTTTAGTGTCGTACAGGCAGGAAGTATTATTAACCGCTCGATAAAACTGCCTTTTGCATTATAAGACATCTCCGGCCGGAAAATGCAAGCGGGAAACGTGCCGGCCCGGCAAAAAACTCCGCCGAGCAGTTGCGTTGCCGCCTGCCGGCTTGTGTCGTGAGGCAGGCGATGTGACAGGTAGGGATGATTCCCTTTCATTTCCCGGAATGCAGGGAGTGTCCCTGCAAGGCCTTTACGGCGTCCTCCCGGAAATTACTTTTGTGCAGAGTGGAACCTTGCTGCGATTGGCGGCCGGAAGATCAAACGCTGAACCGTATGCTTAATATATCGCCGTCATGCACGACATAGTCTTTTCCTTCGAGGCGGAATTTTCCGTTATCACGCACACTCTTCTCGGTTCTGCACTGCATCAGGTCGTCATAGGTGAAACATTCGGCGCGAATAAAACCGCGGGCGAGATCGGAGTGGATCGCCCCCGCCGCCTCAAGGGCCGTATCACCCTTCACTATGGTCCAGGCACGTACTTCGTCCTCTCCGACGGTAAAAAAGCTGATACAGCCCACAAGTTCATAGGCACAGGTGGTGAGACGATCACGCATGGATTCCTCGATACCCATGTCTTCCATAAAGAGCTCTGCCTCCTCTTCACTGTCAAAACGGGAAAGCTCCATCTCGAAAAGGCCCGCACATTCTATTACTTTGTAGCGTTCGCTCATTGCCGATATGAGCCGTTCCTGTTGACCGAACCTCGATTCTTCGGAATTGAGAATGACCATGAGCGGCTTTCCCGTCAGATACTGAAAGCCCCGGATTATTTTCCGCTCCTCTTTCGTCAGCGCCATGTCTCTCACCGCACCGTTTTCGTTCAGTTGCTCGCAAATCTTTTTCAGCACACGTTCCTCGGCATCCAGTTCGCCCGATCCCTGCCCCCGTTTCCTGAACCATTCAATCCGTTCCAGCCGTTTCTCGGTGATAACAAGATCCGAAAGCAGGAGTTCCGTGTCGATATCGTCGATATTCCTGCGCGGTTCCGGCTCTTCCCCGATGACATTGTCGAAGTTCCTCACCACGTGCACCAGTGCATCCATATTTTTCAATAGACCCATGGTATTCTCCGAAAAGACGCCGTTCTTGGCAGCCCCCTCGGCGAGACCCGCAAAATCAACGAGTTCAATCGTCGCATAGGTTATCTTCCTGGGATGGTACATGTCGGTGAGACGCCTTATCCTCTCATCCATTACGGGAACCACGGCAAGGTGCGGCTCCGCTTTTCCGCTGCTGTATGACCCTGCATCCAGGTTTGAGCGGGTCAGCGCGTTGAAGATGGTGGTCTTTCCCGAACCGGGCACACCGATTAATCCAATTTTCATATTACTACCTTTCCTGTCACCAGAATTACGACCCCTGATGTTATCCCGTGACGGTAACCCAGATAACTGCATAGAGGAGCGCCGGGATGAGATTTCCGACCCGTATCTTCGTTATCCCGAGCAGATTCGTCCCGATCGCCATGATAAGAAAACCGCCCGTTGAGATAATGGTATTCAACACCAGCGGGGCCTGTAGAAAGGCCAGCTCCGACGAGAGAAGCGTAATGCCGCCCTGAACCAGAAAGACCGACAGGGCGGAAAAGGCGACCCCGAGACCGAGTGTCGAAGAGAGCGCTATCGAGGCGAAACCGTCCAGCACCGATTTTACGTAGAGCGTACTGGGATCGCCCGCGGAGCCGTCCTGTATCGAGCCGACAATCATCATCGCACCGGTCAGATACAGCACCGAGGCGGTGACAAATCCCTCGACGAAGGTGGCGGAACGGGACCGCACCTTCTTCTTGACCCAGGTTCCGCAGTTTTCGACGCCCTTTTCGATCTTGAGTAGTTCCCCCGTTATGCCGCCTACCAGGAGACAGCCGACACTCATTATTGCATCGGTGCCGGAGAGGGCCATCTTCAGGCCGATCACGATCACCGACAGGCCCAGTGCCTGCATGATGATGGTTTTTATTCTTTCGGGGAGCTTCCTGCCCGCCGTGATGCCGATACAGCACCCGACAAGAATCGCCCCCGCATTTGCTATCGTTCCCGTCAACGTAACCACCTTTTCCGGATGTGTTTCATCTACCCCAATCCTCTTTCTGTATCGTGCACGGCTGAACACCGTTTTTTCACGCCCGTCGCAATCTTCGGGGGACGGGCATTTTTATGAGAAGATACCCGCAATTGTCAATGATTTATTGAATAAGATTCCCAAATATGTTAGCGTCACCCCGAAAATGATTCAGGTTCAGCCGCGGCGATTTGCGGTATCCCCCAGAACAACGTTTTTTCAAGCAGGAACGATTAAATCGTACCATGTAATTTCTGATCGAAGGAGAGGACTATGAAAAAAACGATTGCCCTTCTTATTGCTCTTGCACTGGTAT
>CAYTUH010000343.1:0-343 GCA_964441165.1 uncultured Syntrophaceae bacterium | reverse complement strand
AAACTGTATCGCCGTCGAAACCGGAGGAAGTCTCATCATGAAAGACACGCTTTTCGGGACCGTCACCGGTGCCGTCATCGGCGCCGCCATCATGGCATTTACCTCGGAACCCGATGAAAACCTCGACTATATCGCCTATGGCGCAGCATCCGGGGCGATCGCGGGAATGCTCTTCGGCCTTTATGAGGCAACGGCCCTCGTCGAGCTGGAAGACGGCGAGATGAAGATCGCCATGCCCACCATAAGAACCTCGAACCTGGGCACGCAATCCACGCTGAATCCATCCGCCGATCTCTTCAAAGTCACCTTCTGAGGAAACCTTTTTCAATCAGAACATATGAAC
>CAYTUH010000342.1:0-3519 GCA_964441165.1 uncultured Syntrophaceae bacterium | reverse complement strand
CCCGTCCGCTGGTCCGCGCTCCCGTTGGCATCGACGCTGTAGCCGACGGTGTCGTTTCCCGTACCGCTCGCACCGGAGGTCACCGTAATCCAGTCATCGTTGCTCACGGCCGTCCAACTGCACCAGCTCTGAGCCGTCACGGCGATGCTTCCCATCCCGCCCGATGAATCGTACGTCTCCGAGCCGGGGTTAATACTATAGCTGCAAACGCCGTACTGCGTCACCGTGAAGGTCTCACCGGCGACGGCAATCGTCCCCGTCCGCTGATCTCCGCTCCCGTTGGCATCGACACTGTAACCGACGGTACCGTTTCCCGTGCCGCTTGCACCGGAGGTCACCGTGATCCAGTCATCGTTACTCACTGCCGTCCAGTCGCAGCCGGTGTCGGCCGTGACAGTGATGCTCCCCGTCCCGCCCGCCGCATCAAAGGTTTCTGTTTCAGGAGTGATGGAAAAGGTACAGGAGCCTTCCTGCTCGAGGGAGAAAGTCTTGCCCGCGATGGTCATCGTCCCGGTACGTAACAACTGATTGGAACTTTCCGCCACTGTGAATTCAACAGTCCCGTCTCCTGAGCCACTCGCGCCGGAGGTTACCGTGATCCAGTCGTCGCTGCTCACAGCCGTCCAGCCGGAACCTTCCGGAGCCCTGATTTCAACGGTCCCTGTTCCGCCGGTATAGGGGAAAAGCCTGTCCTGCGATTCGATGGAGGTGACATTCTCGGGCAGAATGTGCGTTATGATGATCTGCGAGGTATAGTCCCAGGTCCAGCCGCCGGCGGTGAAGTTATTGGTTACGTCGTACCAGCCGTTGTAACTCCCGGACCAGCCCATGTTGATATGGATGTAATCGGTATACCCCGTCTGGTAGCCGTCGGCGACCACTTCATGCCCACCTCCCGTCAATTCCCACATGGAGAGGGAAACCACGCGGGGAGGATCGGCGTCGAATTCGGCCTTGTAGAGGGCGAAAAACTCGTCGGCATTATAATCGTACCGGTCATGAAACTCCATATCGCTCCGGTACTTGAAATAGAGATCCAGGACGTCATCGGCATAGGCGTTTGAACCGGAGGAATTGCAGCCGTAGTACATTTCCGTGGCCACACCCATGTCCGCCATGAGACGTGCCACGGCATCCTTTTCGGCTTCCGAGCTATCCGCGGTCAGTTCGTCAGGCATCAAGTCCCAGTAATACTCATGTTCAAAATCGGCGCTCAGGATCTGTTGCTTCCAGTAATAGGAATGGCTCCCCTCGCCCACGTCGGGCCAGTTCCAGTATTTCACTACCTGGGCGAAGGCCGTGGCGACACATCCTGTGACGCAGTGATCACATTTGGAACCAGGCCCGCTGTATACGCCGGGGCAATAGAGGTTGTAGGGGTTTCCCTGGGCCCACCGTGTCGTCAGCAGGGGCTCGACTTCGGTAAAGCTCACACCTTTCAGATCCCCATCGACTTCACCGGCTGTTTTCGTATCGGCCCTTCCGAAGCGCTTCCATGCCTTCCCCACCCGTGTTCCTTCGGGGGATATTGCACCGGACCTGACGGCAGCTTTAGCCTGCAGCGCCTGATAGATGCGGTAGATTTCCGGAATGATCCATGATTCCACCGATCCCGGCTCGTTCACCCGTTGGGGATGGAAAGACGACGTCGGGGAATAGAGGAGCACGGGGCTGAACTCGTCCCAGCAGGGCACCAGGACATGCCCCCGGGGTTCGATGATGAAATTGAAGGCCACGGGCATCCCCTCGTACTCGATGATCTGCATGTCACGGGGGCGGGCACGTTCGGTATCGGCCCACGTGCCGTAGGCACTCTCATGATGGCTGAGAAAATTCCTGACTACCTGGTGAGCACGTTCCTGCGTTACCTGCGCGGCAAAGCAGAGAAGGGGCAGCAGAAATAAAAAGATTGCGATAATGGTGCAGACTATTCTTCTTACGGCACTGCTTCTACCCATTGATCAGTCTCCCTTACGTACAACCCGGCTGCAACACGATGAAGTTGTCACGTTCACTTGAATGACCGTAAATGTACTTCGATTTACATACATAAATCAAGTCCTGTGAAGCCACGATAAAGGATTAGGGATTATGGATTGAAGGATTAGGGGTGGACTTACCCTATAAAGCTTTCAGCTATCAGCTGTCAGCAAAAAAACCCAAAACACCGAATGCCTTTGACACAACGGCGAGGTCATTCCGGAATCCGCGCCAGCGGATGTCCGGAATCCAGGATTTCAATGACTGCAGTAAAAACAATGGATTCCCGCGTGCGCGGGAATGACTGCTTTTCTCTTTTTCTCATGAACTCAAGAGCTTATGAACTCATAAACTGTTTTTCTCTGTGCCTTTGTGCCTCTGGACCTTTGTGCCTGTAATTTTTACAGCTTTCAGCAAAAAGCTAAAAAATCTCAAAGCAGATTGCCGCGTCCGCTTTCGCGGACTCGCAATGATGGCCCGTGTATTAATGCCGCATTTTCTCGAGACTCGAAACGTATTCCTTTCCTCAGGGTACGCCGGTACTTCGACAGGCTCTCAATCCCTCATGCAACGGTGCGTCCGTCAGAAATTCGGCGTCCCGTCGGGCTGATACTTGTAGTCGAAGGAGCTCCGTGTCGTCCCATCGCCCATGTTGGTAACGATCTCCGTGAACTCCAGGGCCCCATAGGTTCCGTCGGCCATTTTGAAGGCGTAGACACGGCCGGTCAGGGGTTCGAGAAAAAAATCCGGCCCATCATAGACATATCCCGTCTCCGGTACGTTCGTCGTCGAATCCAGGCTGGTGCAGTCTCCGAGATCCTCTATGCCGACGCCTGGGGGCAGGAAGATAATATTCGTCTCCACGACGAAGTCGGCATTGTTCCACTGGCAGATATAATTATCTTCATCGGCATCGTAAACCTGGAGGACGGGCACCACCGACCCCGCCGAGAAATCGAAGCCGTCGCTGTCGTCCCAGGCACGGGCAATGAGCGAGGCGCTTCCCTCGTCACAGGACGGCGGTGGCGGAAGCTCCCTGAGCCCGGCAAGAATCTGGAGGGTATAGAATTCCTCTTCAAGCCCTATCCTGCCGTCACCGCTCATATCTCCCGATATGCCCGAATCGATGACGCCGGTCAGAATCTTGAGAATCAGGATGGCGTCATCCAGTTCCACCTCGCCGTTACCGTCCACATCAGGGACTGTGAGATCGCGGATAAAATGGGCGGTCACCGTCTTGTTCTTCGACATGGTCACGCTGGTCGATGCAGCCTGGGAGTCGGACACCTCCCCCGTCCATTCCATGAAACGATATCCACTGGTCGCCACGGCAGTCAGGGGGACCACGTCGCCATCCTCGTAGGTATAGGTTCCCCCCGCCGCGGGTGTCGTGGTACCGCAGCCCTGGGGAAGCACATCCACCCAAAGGTCGTAGAGGGCGATGAAATTCGCGGTCACGTTCATATCATCGACCACGTTGGTTATGGTAAGGGGATTCTCCGTACTGCTGCAACTTCCCGTCCATGCCATGAAATGATG
>CAYTUH010000341.1:0-3523 GCA_964441165.1 uncultured Syntrophaceae bacterium | reverse complement strand
AGGTGGAACGGGAGCGCTGGCTGGAAGACGTCACGTCGTCACGGCGGGGGCTTCTCACGGAATGGCTCGACCGTGAGATCGAACACCGGGCACAGGGCTGGCGCTGTATCGCCGAAGAGGCCCCCTTCTCGGGACTCTCGCTCCCCGGCTGGCCTTTTTCACTAAGGGGGCGCATCGACCGGATTGACGAAAGCGACGAAAAGGGCATCATGTGCTGCGATTACAAGACGGGGAACGCTCCGTCGGCACAGGATGTCATCGGGCGGTTTCTGGCACCGCAACTTCCCCTCTATGTCATGGCCCTTCGTAAAGGAAGCCTGACGGGACCGGCCGGTTCCCTCAACCCCGGCAGGGAGTTTTCGGCCGGGTACCTGCAACTCAAATCATTGAAAGAACTGAAATATATCTATATAGACGGGGTGTCGGAATCTCTTGACGAGTGGGAAGCGATCATGTCCCATATTGCCGACATGTTCAAAAAGGGCGACTTTCAGGCCCTGCCCTACCCCTTCTCGGAACCACGGGGCCGTGACGGGGAATGCGAAACCTGCGGGTTCAAGACACTCTGCAGCAGGGGACTGAGGCTGCACCTGCCGATAACGGACGAGAGCGATGACGATAACAATGCCCTGTGACCGGGAGCAGCGCCAGGCGGCCCTCGACACAACCCGATCCCATCACGTGGAGTCGCCTGCCGGCTCCGGCAAGACGCTTCTTCTTTCCATGCGTTTTCTCAAACTGCTCGGTCAGGTGGCCCACCCCCGCGACATCGTCGCCCTCACCTTTACGGAAAAGGCGGCGGGAGAAATGCGCAACCGTATCACCGGCTATTTGAACCGTTCCCGGAAGGTGAAAGGCCCTCTCACTCCGCTTGACGAGGAAATCCTCGGATACGCGGCAGATGCCCGTACACGTCACAAGGCCCACATGGACATACTTACCGCCTCCGACGGCCTTAACATCATGACCTTTCACGGATTCTGCCACTATATCGTCAGGCGGGCCCCTCTCGAGGCGGGCGTGACACCCGACGCCACCATCATCGACGAAGGGGACCTCCCCCTGCTTCTCGACGAAACGGTACAGCGGGTCATGGACCGCCTTTTCGCACAGCCGCCCGGTACGCCGCAGCGTGCGGCCCTCCGGAACCGCTTGCTGCATCACAACAACAACTGGCCGGCCCTGTCGTCGGAAATGAAAGAGATCATAAAAGACCGGGACAAATTCGGCGATTTCGTGGAGATCATCCGGGAAACGGGCACCACGGACCTGTCAGCGCTGGACCAGGTGCTCCGGCAGCGGCTCCGGCATTACGCGGAGCGACGACTGGCGGAACTTTCGCGGCTCTTCGCCGCCGGTGAACCGGGCAGGAATTGGCCCGCCCTTCTCGATGACCTGAAATCGCATCACGCAGAAGCAGGTGACGTCCTCCCCGACGGCCTTCCCCGGGATTCCTGGCACGACCTCCCTGCCTGGCGGTCCATCGCCGAAAGGCTTCTGACAAAGGCGGGCACACCGGCCAGGCGACTGGGACCGAAATCGGGATTTTACGCCAATTTCTCGAAGACCGAATGGGGTCGCCAAATCGCCGGCATGGATCCCGAGGTGGCAGGTAAGCTCTTTGAAATCAAATCTTTTCCCGGCCCCGATGAATCCATCACGGACATGGCCGTTCTGGGCGACTTCATCATCCTTGCCGCCGAAGCGATAGGTGAATACGAAAGGCTCTGCAAAGACCGTCACGGCATGGATTTCGTGGGGCTCGAGCAGGCGGCGCTCCGGGCACTGCGTACGGGAAACCCCTCGGAACTCCACCTCTACCTCGATCACCGCATCGGACACCTCCTCATCGATGAATTCCAGGACACGAACCGCAACCAGTGGGAACTTGTCAGGCGGCTCTGCACCGAATGGCGGGACGGGGACGGAAAAACGATATTTATCGTGGGAGATCCGAAACAGTCCATCTACGCATTCAGAAAGGCCGAGGTGAGCCTCTTTTTCGAGGCGCGCAGGGGCATCCCCCTTTCGGAATCGGAGCGGCTCCAGATGGAACCTCACCTGCTGCAGGCGAATTTCCGCTCTTCGAACCGGCTTGTCGAGTGGACCAATGACCTCTTCGGGAAATCGGTGATGAACGATCCCGACACCGATGCCGATGAAGTCCCCTTCAGCCCGTCGGTACCGGCACAGTTACAGAACACCCCGTCCGCTCTTTCACTGAATCTCTTTACCGACGAAGATCCGCAGAAGGCCCGTAAAAATGAGGCGGCCTGGATTGCCGGCACGATCAAGACCGCCCTGGCGGAAAGTGGAAGTACGCAATCGATTGCCCTGCTCCTTTTCACCCGGAATCGCCTGCCCCAGTACCTCAAGGCCTTCAAGGAATACGGCATCCCCGTTCAGGTACAGGAGGGATTGCGCCTCATGGAACGACCCGAAGCGGCCCATCTTCTTCAGATGACCCGCCTTCTCGCCCTTCCCCACGACGATCTCGCCTGGGCGTCCCTTCTCCGCTCTCCCTGGGCATGGCATGACCGCAGGGTACTCTATGAAACCGCCATGGAGGAACCGGAAAGCTGGCGAGAAAAGATTCACCGGGCAGGTCGGCATCATCCTGAACTGGAAAGGCTTGATCGGGCCCTCGACGGGGCATTCAGGCGGCTGGGGCGGGACTCCCTCGCGACAACCCTGCAGAGACTGTGGGAAGAGTTGGAGGGGCCGAAGCAGACGGCCGCACGCTACGGGATGGGCGGCATCGCAAACTGCCGGCATTTCTTCGAAATACTCGCCGCCAGGGAACGGGGCACGCCGCAGGAAACGCTCAGGTATTTTGAATCAACCCTTGAGTCGGTCTACGAACCGACCGATCCGGCAGCATCACGTTCACCGGTGCAGGTCATGACGATCCACCGGGCAAAGGGCCTCGAATTCGACAGGGTTTTTCTTCCCTTTCTGGACTGGAGACCCCTCTCGGGCAGATTCACTCTTCCACCGCCCTATCTCTCCGAACGGCTGCCGGGAAGCGGCGGCGAGCAGCTTATCGCCATGGCACCGGACCGGAGAACCGACACCCCGTCACCAGGCTATTCGCTTCTCAGGAAGTTGAGGGACGGGCGCCGCGTCGGTGAGGCGAAACGCTGGTTCTATGTCGCCGCGACCCGGGCACGGTCGGCCCTCTTCATGAGCGGCATCGCCACCCTCAAAGAGGGAATGGTCTCGGCGCCGCGCCGGAGCATTCTCGAATGGGTCATGAACCACGAATCCGTCAACGGAGCGGAGCCATCGGCATTCGCCGGGGTTCGGGGCGCGACACTGTCGATCACACTCAACACCACGCCTGATGCTCCGGACAGGGATGCCGCCCCGCCGGAACCGTCGCTGCCCGACGCATCCCCCTTCGTTCCGGAAGGGGAACCCTACCGCATCGATCATCCCTCCGCTGCCGACGCCGTCGATCTTTCACCGGCGGACAAATCAGCTTCTTCCCATGCCGGGCGGGACGAACGAATCCGGGGAATTG
>CAYTUH010000340.1:0-3536 GCA_964441165.1 uncultured Syntrophaceae bacterium | reverse complement strand
GTGCCTTGAAGGTTTGAACTCCGCCGTCTCCTTCGGCAGGATCGACCAGTATCTCTATCCCTTCTATCGGCGTGATCTCGAGGCGGGAAAAATAACGTCCGGAGATGCGCGGGAACTACTGCTCTGCTTTTCGGCCAAGACGACGGAACACGTCTTTCTTCTTTCAGAGCGAACGAGCGAATATCACGGCGGTTACCTGGTGGCACAGGCGGCCACGGTGGGAGGCACAGATAAAAAGGGGAATGATGCAGTCAACGACCTTACCTACCTCTTCCTTGACGTGATGGAAGAGTCGGGTCTCCGTGATCCCAATTATCTCGCCCGGGTACATGATCATTCATCGGATCGGTACCTGAAAAGAGTCGCTGACGTGGCGCGGCAGGGAAGGGCCGTTCCCGCAGTTTTCAATGACGGTGTCGCCGTAAAGGCGCTCACACGCCACGGATATCCCCTTGAAGAGGCACGGGACTACGGACTGGTGGGGTGCGTGGAACCCTCGCTGCCGGGAAGAAGCTTCCTTTCCACTGATGCGGCGCTCTTTAATCTGCCCCTCTGCCTGAATCTGGCACTCAACCAGGGCAGACGTTTCGGCTATCGACGGCGCCTCGGCGTCAAGACACCGGACCCGGAAACATTTACCACTATTGAAGACGTGATCGATGCCTTCAGGGACCAGGTTGAATGGATGGTGCGCCGACTTGTGAAGGATATCAAGATCATAGAACAGGGCAACCGCGATTACCATCCCACGCCCTTTTCCTCCATGCTGGTTGACGGTTGTCTGGAATCTGGCAAAGACGTAACCGCAGGCGGCGCCTTGTATAATTCCAGCGGTATCCAGGGGATTGGTGTCGCCGACGTGGCCGACTCGCTTGCCGCTCTCGATGATGTGGTATTCCATCGGAAGACCGGTACCATGAGAAATGTCGTGGAGGCGCTGCACCGCAATTTCGAGCGTGACACCATACTTCGGGCCGATCTGCTCAAGGCGCCGAAATTCGGGAACGATCATGCGCATGTCGATGAATATGCCTGCAGGGTGGTGGAAATATTCCACGACGCTCTCTCGCAATACCGGAATACGCGGGGAGGGCCTTATGTGCCGGGCTTTTATTCGTCCACGTGCCATGTTGCCTTCGGAAAACGGACAGAGGCGCTGCCCAGCGGCAGAAAAAGGGCAGAACCCTTCGCGGCAAGCCTCGGTTCTTCGAACGGGCGAGACCGCTCAGGCCCGACGGCGCTTCTCAATTCGGTGGCACGAATCGATTCCACCCTCTCTCCCAACGGGTATGCCCTGAATCTTCGTTTCGACCCCCACGTTCTGGCGGGAGAGAAGGGGATTGATACGCTCTCGGCCCTGATAAGGGGGTTTTTCGACTCCGGCGGGATGGAAATGCAGCTCAACGTCCTGGACGCTGAATTGTTGAAAGATGCCTGTGAGAATCCCGGAAAGCATCCCGGTATCGTCGTCCGTGTGGCGGGGTATTGTGCCTATTTCGACGATCTTCCCCTGTCGGTGAAACGGGAGATCATGGGACGAACGCGCCTCTCCCTGCCGAAATGAAAGGTCCCGTCTATGAAGAGGCTGCCGGCTGCTCGGACAGGGGTTCGCTTTCGGTAATCGGTGCGATTTCTATGGTCACCTCGACGGCAGGCTGTTTCTTGTCGATGAATTGAACATCTTTCGGCAGTACGAGTCGGGGGGCCACTTTGGTCGTCGCCGTCAACGTGGAGATATCGATCGGTTCCGTCACGATTTTCTTGAGAGGTTTCAGTTCCTTTTTCAGTGCGATGACGTGGATCATCGCCGGATTGATGGTGATGTTCACGAGCCTGTACCCCGGGGGCAGGCTCCCCGCCGTATGCACCTCTACGGGCATTTCAACCCGTATCATCTGGTGTGCGGTAAAGCGGATCTGATTCGGCTGTATTCGCACGAGGGTCAGGTTTGACGGGTACTGAATCTGGTTGCCGTCAAGAGGAAGTTCCCGTGTTCCCTCCTTGACGAGCGACATGTCAAGGACCGCCCGGAGAGACTGCAGATTCAAGAGGTCAAAGGCCTGCTGAGAGCCCATGAGAGTGATGTTTGCCTCCTTCGGTTCCTGGTCTTCGATAATCCATTCGGACGTCAGGTTCTTCATGACAATGGGGATGGCAAAATCACGGCGGATGCTTTCGGTCTGATAGCCGAAGGCCAGCCAGAGACCGCAGGCGATGAGGAGGGCGAGGGCCTTTTCCGCAGAGTTTTCCCTGATCCAGCGGAACCATGACCGTCCCGTCGAGGGCGGGGTCTTTTCTCCGTAAAACTGTACAAGACGCGCTTTCAGGTCGGCCACGTCCCGGAGCCTGGTGATGACGCCGTTTCGTGCGACAGACACGGTGCCCCGTTCTTCGGAGACCACTATACAGAAAGCGTCTGACCGTTCGGCCATTCCGAGTGCAGCGGTATGGCGCAGTCCCAGGCTGCCGAATTTTCGGGGATTAATTGAAAGAGGCAGGTGACAGCCGAATTTTTCAATTGTACCGTCGGCGATGATAACGGCGCCGTCGTGGCCGATGGAGTGAGGATCGAAGATGCTTTCGATCAGAGCGGTACTCAGTTTTCCCTCGAGGTTGTACCCGCCTTCGAGATGCCGGTCCAGAAAATCCTCGCCCTTGATGACGATTACGGCCCCATAACGTTTCTTCATCAGTCCCGTGACGGTCTGCGTGAGGACCTCCGCTTCATGATAGGGTGAAGGGTGCAGCGAATCTTTCCTGATGATCCTCCACATTGCCAGCCGTTCGAAAAATCTCCGGAGGTCCTCCTGAAAAATGACGATCATGGCGATCAGCAGAATCGCAAAGAAACCCTGAAGGACGTACTCGGTAAGGTACATGTGGAAGATACGCGAAAGCGTGTAAATGGCCGTCAGAATAATGATTCCGAGCAGCACAAAACGTGATGCCGTCTTCTTGAACCAGACCAGGACCACGTAGGAGAGGATCGTGATGACGGCGATATCGAAAAAGTCCGATATCCTGAAATTATTGATGAGGTTGATCAGGTATGCGTTCATCCTGTTTGTTTTCTGCGGGGTCCATGCTCTGGGCTTAAAATGCCTGTCCGGTCCGCGACGAACCTTCCTTTCGTGATTCCCGTCTCCCACTGATATTAATACAGCATAGAAATTGAAGGCAATATCTTTCTTGACTTATTGCAAAAAAGAAATCATCTCTCCGTGATTTCCTCCGGAAATTCCTTTGGGTTGAACAAATCATGTGACCGGTGATACAATTCATTCTTCTATGGCATGGGCGATTATGTCACCCTGCAGTGAAGCTTTGTGATGTGACGGCATTCGAAAGAGCATCATGGCGGTTCCCGGGGGAATCAGGAAATGGTGAACACACAGAGTGAATCGGGCCGGAAGGTTCATGAAATGCTCGCACTGGTCGGTCAGAAACGAAACATTCTCGTTATGTGTCACAATAATCCCGATCCCGTTACGAGTGCCTCTTCAGCCGCGCTGAAAGTCATTTTTGCGCAATCATTC
>CAYTUH010000339.1:0-3537 GCA_964441165.1 uncultured Syntrophaceae bacterium | reverse complement strand
ATAATGATAAAGTACTTTATACGATTCATTGTTACGGGAATCGTGCTCTTTTTGATCATAACGCAAACGCCTGTGTCTGTGATCGGTCTGATCGCCGGTCTGTCACTGGTTGTGATAAATATTCTTATTACCGTCATAGGTGCGAATGTGAAAAATCCCCTAAGGAGGTTCAAAAAGAAAAATGCATCCCCTGTTATTTTTATCTAATCCCTATTTTCCGCCCCATGTAACCTATATGTGGTTCATTATGCTGATACTGGCAATTTTCTCTTTTCTTGTAACGCGAAACATCGAACTCCATCCGGGACGGTTGCAGCATGTTTTCGAAGTGATCATGTCTACAATTCGAAATCTGATCGTCGATTCAATGGGCGAAAACGGGTTGCGGTTTTTCCCTCTGATTGCAACGATTGCCGTTTTTATTCTCGTTGCCAATCTGCTCGGGGTCATTCCCGGTTTTGATTCTCCCACCAACAATCTGAATACTACCGTGTCAATGGCGCTGGTCGTCTTTATCATGACCCACGTCGTGGGTGTGAAGGTCCATGGTTTCGGCTATCTGAAGCAGTTCCTGGGTCCCGTATGGTGGATGATACCCATCATGCTTCCCATCGAACTCATCAGTCACCTGGCCCGCCCCCTGTCGCTTTCGATGCGGCTTTTCGGAAACATCATGGGTGAGGATCTCGTGCTGGGTATCGTGCTCCTGCTGGTGCCCTTTCTCGTGCCGTTGCCGGTCTTTGTCCTGATGATATTTACATCCATCATCCAGACGCTGGTTTTCGTAATGCTCTCCATGATCTATATCAAGATGGCGATGGAAGAAGCGCACTAAAGAACGTATTGATTTTGCATGACGATGAAGGGGTTAAGGCTCGGCGAGTTTTAACCCCTTTTTTATTTCCGGCGGGGATAAATCCGCCTGTGGGGAATACCCTGCCTCGAAGAGATGAAAAGGCTTGAAGAAGTCATAACTGTGTGGTAGTTCGTAACATATTCCGACCAGGTTTATGCCTGTTTTTTACGAAAGGAGCCCCCATGGATGCAGACGATAAATTGAAGCATTATGCGGCAGACGGGTCGGATGCGGAAAACGATGCGCCCGACCGTGAAGGCGTGCATCCTGATGAGGATCGTCCGAAAGACGATGACGTTATTTTTGACCTGGTCGATGTAGCGGAAGAACCCGCCGAGGACGTCCCATCCCGGGATGTCCTGCCCGAGGCACTTGAAGAGCATGTCATCCGGATCGCAGAAAAAGTTGCCCGGGAAATGTTTCCGGATATTGCCGAACGAATTATCAGGGAAGAAATAGAAAAGCTGAAGGAGAAGCTTTAATGAGATCGGTGCGGCCTTGTGTCCTGCTGGGAGTGACGGTCGTGACCTCTCTTGTCCTCTTTGCGCTTGTCCTCCGTCCGGTCTGTGTCATGGCGGTTGACGGGCAGGAGAGCCGTGTTGTCGACGTCGACGGTGCCGGTGTCGTGATCAATGGCGATGTTGCACTGGCGCGGGATAACGCCCTCGACGATGCACTCAGAAAAGCCGTCGAGCAGGCTGTAGGGGTGTTCATTTCTTCGGACACGATAGTTGAAAACTTCGAAGTCATACGTGACAATGTCTACTCAAAGTCTCAGGGATATATTGAAAACTACACGATCACCGATGAGAAAGCAGGCGACAGCCTTTACATGGTATCGGTCCGGGCCACCGTATCACTGAAAAGCATCGACAACGATCTGCAGGCCCTTGGTTTGCTCATGGCAAAAAAAGGTATGCCGCGGGTGATGGCGATTATTGCCGAGAAGAACGCCGGAACGACGGGCGATGATCCTGTCTGGGACCCTGTACAACTCTCGATTGCCGAAGAGGTGATTCATGCCCGTTTCCTGAAAGAGGGGTTTACCTTTGTTGACAGGGCGAGCCTTGCGGAGGTGTCCGCCCAGGGGAGGGAGCTGAACAACTTCGATGCCCTGCGACTGGGCAGTCAGCTTGACGCCGAACTTGTCATTGCCGGGAAGTCCCTGGTCAAGAGTTCCGGCAATGTGGCCGGGACTGCCATGCGTTCCTTCCAGGCAACAGTGACGGCCCGCGCGATCCGTGCCGATACCGGTGTCGTAATCGCCTCATCGAACGCCCATGCGGCGGCGGTACACATGGATGCAGCAACCGGGGGGATGGAGGCGATTAAAAAAGCATCGGAAAAAGTTGCCGATGCACTGCTGTCACAGATCGTTGCCAAGTGGCAGCAGGAAGTAAGCGCTTCCACGATGATCTCCGTGACGGTACGGGGAATTACGAGCTATTCCGATTTTGTCAGATTCAGGAAAATGCTGAAAGACGAGATCCGCGGTGTAAAGAACATATATCAGCGGAGGATGAAGTCCGGTGAGGCGCTGCTTGATGTCGAGATAGAGGGAACGGCGCAGTCATTCGCCGACGAGATGGCGATGAAGGAACTGAAGGAATTCTCACTTGATATTACCGGTATTACTCAAAACAGTGTCGAGGTGGTCATTGCGAAATAATGTCTCATGGATCAGTGTGGTTGATTGTAGAATTCTGCTGCTCGTTGCCGTGATGCTTTTCGGTGCGGCCTGCAGCCGTGATGTGAAGTGCTCCCTTTCCCCCGACTTCGAAAAGAGGGGAATCGTCCGCATTGCAATCATGCCGGTGGAGAACCGATCGGATGATGAAGGTGCGGCGCGGCTTTTGAGAGCGGAAACCTTCGAGAAGCTCTATTTTAAAGGGTATCCCAAGATTCCCTTTGAGGTGATCGACGGCAGACTCGACGGTGCGGCGGATAGAATCGGGAAATCCGGAGGCGAACCGCTTCCCCCCGCTGAAGTTGCCAAACTGATCGATGTCGATGCGGTTATGTACTGCACGTTGGAGGAGTGGTCCACGTCGCCTTTGCTTGTGCACGTCTATGCCCCGACCGCGGTGGCGGTTACATTTGAACTGAAAAGCGCGGCGTCCGGGGAAATGCTCTGGTGCACGCGCCACAGAGTGGTGGAGCGGAATTACTACATCACAGAAAACGGGCTCAAGATACAGTCCTGTGAATCATACGGGGAGGCGGTCCGGGAAATTGTTGCGGCGGCGTTGTCCACACTTCCCGACGGGCCTGACTATCTCGGTGAGCTGAAATCCAATACAGGGTTGTGGGAGTTGTGGTAATCAGTGCAGGTGAAGATGAAATCCTGTGTGATGTTGACCATGGCACTCCTGATTCTTTCCGTGATTCCTGCCGGGGCAGTTGATCCCGACACCCTTACGGCCGGCCGGTGGGAAGCACGGGTATCGCTGGTCCAGGGTTCCGTCTTCCTGCTGACACAAGGCTCTTCTGAGTGGGTGCCCCTTGCGGAGGGAGCCTTGCTGAGGGCGGGTGACCGTGTCAGGACGGGAGGTGATGCCCGCCTGGAGATACTGCTTCCCGATTACACCGTTCTACGCTTTGCCGATAAGACCCATTTTCATGTCGCCCTATTCGATGCTTTGGCACAGTCGGAGCAGGGGAATGTGAAAATAAAACTGGTA
>CAYTUH010000338.1:0-3560 GCA_964441165.1 uncultured Syntrophaceae bacterium | reverse complement strand
CTGCATGGGATGAGCCCGTTTTCCCAAACCTTATTTCTTACATCGAGCGCGGCGAGTTGCGGCCGCTTGTAGCGAAGATACTTCCGCTCGAACGGATTGCGGATGCGCAACGCGAGTTCATCGAAAAGAAACATGTTGGCAATTTCGTCCTGATTCCGCCGCCCCTGGACGATTGATGTACAGGGGGAGTGGGGTCGAATTCTTATTCATGAATAAAATTTAACCCCAAGCTTCCGTGACCCTATGCTGACGCGAAGAAAGAAAAATCTCCATGAAGAATACACGGGTGGCGTGGCCTCTCGCAAGAATTACCCTGTTCCTGGGCCTGTTGTGTATCCTGTCGGCCTGTGCCGGTGCTTCCCAGAACTCGTCGCTTCCGAACCTTCAGCATGCCTATTCGCAGGCAATCAGGGATGCGGAAGTCGCGGAGCTTGAGGAGATATCCAGAAATCTGGTGGCCATCATTCCGTCGAATGATGCCCTGCGGTGGAACAGGGAAACTGGTGAAGTTCTGGTCGTTACTTGGACATCATGGGGCGGATATGACGACTGCGTAGGAAAGGCCATGGAGCTGTCCCGCGAGGTATGGGTGACGGTGGTTCCGGAAGTAAAGGACTTTTTCCGTGACGCGCAGCTCCCGTCGGCAGCGATTTCATTGCGGCTTGAACAACTGCTGGGACTGCCTCCGGTGGCCGGCAAAACGAAATTCGTGGAAATGTGGGTCTTGCCGGAGGATCTCTTTCGCCCCGCTCCTGATCCCGAGGTGAGCGACCACGAAGCGGGGGTGGATTTTCCCGTGTCAACCCGGTTTGTCACGATCAGTGAGACCCACCGTCAGTGGTTCCTCGATCTGAAACGGACGTCCTATGGCGCCGATGGGTATCCCTGGACGAGGCTGGGCTATACCTATGACTGGGGAAATCCGGAAAGTGAGATCGGGGTAAGCGAATTTGTGATTCCCGCGGGGGCAACGGTAACGATTCACGCCGTTTCGGATACCTTGCGCTACTGTGAGTAGTGGGGAAGGGCTTTTCAGCGGACAACCGTTGTATTGACGGTACGCCGGGGCGGGACTGTGTAGGGGTATCCCGCAGATACCGGGGAAACATTGCGAGGAAAGGAACGATATGACGGTATCAGAACCTGAAACAAAGGATTTCCTTGATGCGGCCGCCATGAAAGGGTTGATACAGGCTGCGGGCATCGACCTCGTGGGGATCGCCGATGCGAAAAATCTTGTTTTGGCCAATCCGCCCAGGCCGGCGACAGACCTCATGCCGACGGCGCGAAGTGTGATCGTCATGGCCGTTGCCCACTCCCTGGGTGCCGTCTATGGACCGGACATCATGCTCTGGACACGGAACAAGATGCAGACGTCCCGGCTGCTCGATGAAACGGCTGAAAAAATAGGCCGCCTCCTTGAACGGAAAGGCTTTCTCACTCTGCCGATTTCGGCGGACAAACCCGTAGAGATTGTGAAAATCAATCCGGAAACAGGCAGGAAGTTCCGCCAGACCCGGGTGTTGGGATTTCTCTCTCTCAAGCATGCAGCCGTCAGCTGCGGCATGGGTGAAATCGGCCGGAACAATCTGCTCCTCACCCCCGAGTTCGGTCCCCATCAGCGGCTCTGCGCCATTGTGACGGAGGCGCCCTTCGAGGCGGATTCCCCACGGGAATTTCACTTCTGTACCGGGTGCCGGCGGTGTGTGGACGCCTGTCCCTCGGGAGCACTGAAATACGATCGCTACGATGTGGACCCCTGCTTCGTCTACTGGTCTTACGGCTTCAAGCGCCTGCCGCCAGCCAGACCGGGACAGTGGCCCGGGTTCATCCGGATGCTCCTGACGCATGCCCGCCGTCGCGATCTGCTCGTGGAATCGGGTCAGACCTACATCACCGATGTGGACAACTGCATCGAGTGCATGCGTGTCTGTCCGGTGGGCGAACGCTGGAAGGGCATCCGCCCGAAGGTGCTTCCACCGCAGAAGTCCGGTGGAACGGAATAAATCCCATTGAGTCGGGAGGTAGACAGTGAGAACACTCGATGAATTCAGGAAGGCGGGAGAGGAGATACGCAACAGGCTTCATCTGGCCACGTACCCCATTTCCGTGACCTATATCAGGAATGAGAGCGAGATTCCCGAAGGGGCCTTCAGACCTTCCCGGGCGGGCAAGAAACTCTCCCTCTGTCAGGCCTTCACCCTGAGCCGAAAGTGGGGCATGCATGTGGCCATGACTGCCGATGACAACTTTTGCACGCCTGCAACTGCCTTTCATGAATGGGTGGAGATTTCCCGGGAAGACCTGATTGAAAGCCAGGTCAGGCAGGGCTGGCAACGGGACAGGGCGGCGGAAGAACGCCGGATTGACGGTGCCCGGATGCTGTTGCACTCAAAGGGTGAGGACCGGTTGAAGGGTTTCCGTGGCTGCGTTTCGTCTCCGCTGATGGAGACGACGATGGTCCCGCACACGGTACTCATCTATGGTGACGGTATCCAGGTGACCCACATGATCCATGCCCTCTGCTATGAGTACACGACGGTCGTACATTCCTTTTTCGAGGGGTTCGGCGAGACCTGTTTCAAGGGCGGCCTCCTCCCCTTTGTGCTGGATAGTCCCCAGGTCGTGCTTCCGGGCATGGGCGACCGGTCCTTTGCCGGGATCGGCGACAACGAGCTGGCGCTCGGCATGCCCTCCCATAGTCTGTTCCCGCTTCTGGAGAACCTCTTCAAGTCCGGTGGGGTCATGAACATGGGATACCCCGCCCGGACTCTGCTTCCCATGGACATAAGCGAGCGCATCACGCCGGGGTTTCAGTTCCTCCGCGATAGGATGAACGAATAGAAGTCCTCAGAATCCTGAAACAACCTATTGGTCGCACGCTGGCCGCAGCGACTTCGAAGACGGAGAATCGGTCTATCCCTGCACCGGCACGATCACGATGGACACCCGTCTGTTCATGGCGGCATTTGATGAGATGGGCATCGATTCGCCGAATCCCAGTGCCTGAATTCTCGCCTGGTGCACACCCCTCTGGATGAGCGCATTTTTCACCGCCGTTGCTCTCTTTTCCGATAATGCCTGGTTATAGGCTTCCGATCCGGATGAGTCGGTGTGTCCTTCAACGCGGATTGCCGTTTCGGGGTATTGGTTGAGCACCCGTGCCACGCTGTCGAGTTCGGCGTATCCTCCCGGTTTGATTACCGATGAATCGAAATCGACCATGACGTCGCTTTTGAAGGTTGCCGTCAGGACGTCCCTCGTCCGCGCAATGGTCATGGCCTGCGATTGAGCCGCCACCGCCTGGAGCTGCTGTTCCTGCTGATCCATGTAATAGGCGATTTCATGTCCGGCGATTCCGCCGACCACCGAACCGATGGCCGCGCCCCAGAGGGTGCTGGCAGTATTCCGCCCGATTGCCTGTCCAAGTCCTGCACCGGCTATTGCGCCGATTACCGCACCTCCCGCCGTCCCCTTTTGTTCCCTTGTCTGCATCATGGAGCAGGATGTCCCGACAAGGAGTACAAGAACCAGCAAAATACCAATTTCTCGTTTCATCG
>CAYTUH010000337.1:0-3582 GCA_964441165.1 uncultured Syntrophaceae bacterium | reverse complement strand
AGTTCACCCTGGAATTCACGCCCCTTTTCTCCATGCATAACTTCATCACCGTCCCCATATACTGTTCCGGGAAAAACATCGTGGCCATGATATAGGGCTCCTCACTTTTGATGAGGTTCGTCGGATCGGGATATTGAATGGGATTGTCGATGTAGACCACTTCCTCCGATTTCAGTGTAAAGCGGTATCGGACACTCGGGACGGAAAGAATGATCGAGAGGTCATATTCCCGCTCCAGGCGTTCCTGGACGATATCAAGATGGAGAAGACCGAGAAATCCGCACCGGAATCCCTGGCCGAGGGCGACGGAGGAGTCCTTCTGATACACAAAGGAGGCATCGTTCAATTTGTATTTTTCGAGCGATACGGCAAGTTCTTCATAATCATCCGATGCAATGGGATAGATCGAGGCAAAGACCACCGGTTTTACCTCCCTGAATCCGGGGAGGGGGCGGGCGCATGAATTCTTTTCCAGTGTGATCGTGTCGCCGATCATCACGTCGGACACCGTTTTCACACCGGCGATAATGTATCCCACATCACCCGACGAGAGGTGATCTTTTCGTTCACGGAAAAGGGAAAAGCAGCCCACTTCTTCGACTCGGTAAGTCGTGGCATTATGCATGAAGCGGATAATGTCGCCGCTTTTTACGATGCCATCGAAAATGCGGCAATAGATAATGGTACCCCTGAAGGAATCGTAGTTGGCATCGAAGATAAGAGCAGAGAGCGGTTTGTCCTGGGAACCCGTCGGTGCCGGAACCCTTTCGACGATAGCTTCGAGAATTTCTTCGATTCCCGTCCCCAGCTTGGCCGAACAGGTAAGGGCGGTAAAGGGATCAAGCCCGAGTTCGTTATCTATCTGGTCGAGCACGCGGTCTACATCGGCCACGGCGAGATCAATCTTGTTTATCACGGGGATAATTTCAAGGTCATGATCCATGGCCATATAAAGATTGGCAACGGTCTGCGCCTGCACGCCCTGGCCGGCATCGATCAGGAGAAGTACCCCTTCGCATGAGGCGAGGGAGCGGGAGACCTCGTATGAAAAGTCCACATGCCCCGGCGTGTCGATGAGATTCAGCATGTATTCTTTGCCGTCGCGGGCACGATAGGGAAGGGTGACAGCCTGGCTTTTAATGGTGATACCCCGCTCGCGCTCGATATCCATTGTGTCGAGGATCTGGTCATGGAAATTACGTTCTTCCACGATACCGGAATACTGGATAAAGCGGTCCGCAAGGGTGGATTTCCCGTGATCAATATGTGCGATTATGCTGAAATTTCGTATATTGTTCATGGTAAATACAGTTTCAAGTTCAAAGTTTGAAGTTTCAAGTTACCTCCCCCTGCGGGGAATTATTACACAGATACTTTGGGACTTCTCTATTGTTATCCTTAATCCATTAATCCTTGAATCCGGAATCCTTATAAGAGCTTTCAGCCGTCAGCAAAAGAAAAAACTGAAAACCAGATTGCCACGACCGCCAAGGGCGGTCTCGCAATGACAGGCAGCACAGTTTCGAGTCATCTACCCCTTCGGGGTGTTTTTCCTTAATGCCCCTGTGCCTGATTTTGCTCAGGTACTTTGCTTCTTTGTCACTTTCAGCTGCCATGATAAAAAAGCCTTCCTCAAAAAAAACGAGAAAGGCTTTTATACACTGCAATAAGACTTAATTCTATCCCAATTTTTTCAGCAGGTCTTCCGATACTTCCTTCACGCCGGGAAGACCGTCGACTCCGATAACCGTGACTCGTTCCTTGAAATAGTTGATTCCGGCCATGGTGCCCGTTTCGGTATCGTAATAGATGCCGTGACGTTTATCGATGGCGCCTTCATCCTGGTCATCGGAGCGGGCCGTCAAGGAGCCGCCGCAGACCCTGCATACGAATTCGCCGTCTTTTTCCGCGGGTTTGATTGCGTCAATAAAGATATTATTGGGGTGATTATTATCGTTTACGCAAAGCCGTCTGCCCATGATACGATTCTTTGACGTATTCCTGTCCAGTTCAATCTCGATGACGTAGTCCAGTTTCATGTTTTCCGCCTGAAGGGCCTCGTACATTGCCACTGCCTGGGCGAGATTCCTGGGAAATCCGTCGAGGAGCCATCCGTTCTTGCAGTCATCTTCCTTGAGACGATTCAGGATCATGGGGATCGTGATTCCATCGGGCACCAGTTCGCCCTTGTCGATAAATTCTTTTGCTTTCGTGCCCAGTTCGGTTCCCTTGGAGATATTTTCCCTGAAAATAACCCCTGTTTCGATATGGGGAACGCCGTACTTTTTCTGAACGACCGCACCCTGGGTGCCTTTTCCGCTTCCATTGGGTCCAAAAATCAAAATATTCATAATCACCATTCCTTTCATGAGATTTCGAGGCTGAGGCAACGCTCTTATAAGAGATTATGGGAAAGATGGCAAGGATAAAATGTGCCCTTTTGTGATGGTACCGACGAGGGGTCAGCGAGGCGGGCGGCAGGCAGTTTCGTGAAGTTATTCCACCCGACTGCACGCATTTCACCGCGGTAGCCTCAGCGGGACCGCACTATTCGTCACAAGACACCGATACGGCCCTACCTGTCCAGTTTTGCAAAATCCTCACGCATCGGATGAAACACGTCGATGATCGTGCATTCCGTCAGTGTCTTGCCGCTGTGGTTCATGTTGGAAGGGATTACGATCGCAGCGGGAGCATGGAAGACATCACGTTCTCCATTCACGGTAAATTCCAGCGTCCCCTCGAGAAGATTGACGACCTGTTCACGGGGGTGTGCGTGTCCGGGAATCTCGGCATCCGCTTCAAAATGCCAGTAGGAAACCGTCATGTGTTCGGAATGAACGAACTTTACCTCACCGCCCGGAACAAGCGGCCTCGCTGCCATGTCATTCAATATAAATGATTTCATGCCCGTGGACGCCTCCTTTTTATCGATATTCTTTTCGCTTTTAAAGGATGAACCACGCAAAGTCAAGACACGCTGCAAGCGGGTTCACCCATGCATGACGGACGGGAATCGGCGGGTGAACGAATTCACCATATTGAATTCGTTCTTGAAGAACGACATGAATATTTGTATAGTATCAACATTCATTATAAAAAGTGACGGGAACCATGGCACAGAAAACTGATATGATAATTCGGATACTTGCGGGTCTCACGGTGGCCATCCTTTTGGTGCTGGCGTTCTTTTTCGTTCAGACTAACAAGCAGCCGGTGCACTTCGTCAGCGATCCATGGCCTCCCTATATCATCGGCCAGGTCGGAGATGTCCCTTCCGATGGTTCTGCCGTTCATCTGCTGGTGGAGATATTCAATCAACTCAAGATACCGATGGATATGAATCTGTTTGAATGGAACCAGGTGCTGAAAGAAATAAAAAGCGGGAATGCCGACGCAATCATGGGAATCAGCAAGAATACCGAGAGAATGGAGTACCTTTCCTTCACCCGGCACTTTATGGAAATCACGCCGTACATATACTACCGAATCGGAAGGTTTGACGGCCCCTTTGAGTGGAATACCATGAGCGACTTCAAAGGCCTGAAAATAGGACTGCTGCAGGGCGTGGATTACGGTGAC
>CAYTUH010000336.1:0-3587 GCA_964441165.1 uncultured Syntrophaceae bacterium | reverse complement strand
TCAGGCGAAAACATGCATATGCAGAAAACGGGATGATCCGTCGGGCCCAGAAGGCACTGAAAAGGGCTGAGCGCAGTGTCGGCGCGGAAGAAGAGTTTTTTTCCTGCCTTCGCCGCGCGCTTCTGTCGATTATCCTCTCCCATGCAGGGTTTCAGAGAGAAGTGCTTACCTGTGAGGAGACCGAAGCAATTCTCGTCGGGAGCGGCTATTCCGTCGAGACGGCACAAAAGGCGGCAGAGCTTATGAAAAACATTGAATCCGCCCGATACGGAGGACGTGTCGTCGATGAAAAGTACAAAAAGAAGTTGCTGAACGACACACAACGGATGGTGAGGAGTCTGACGCGATGAGGAAAATGTGCACCATGCTATTCTTTGTCATGGCGACGATTGCCGCCGTCACGGTATCCGGGGCGGCGGAGCGGCCGCGGCTCTTTCTCGATGGTGTGAGCTCCTATAACGAGGGTGCCTACCATGAGGCGGTTTCAGCCTTCCAGGCCATCGCAGAGAGCGGAATATGCAATGAAAAACTCTTCTATAATCTGGGAAATGCCTGTCTCAAGGAGGGTAAGATCGG
Source organism: uncultured Syntrophaceae bacterium (assembly GCA_964441165.1). Taxonomy (GTDB): domain Bacteria; phylum Desulfobacterota; class Syntrophia; order Syntrophales; family UBA2210; genus CAYTUH01. The sequence goes on along the minus strand of CAYTUH010000336.1, from coordinate 3,011 downwards.
CTGCGCCGTACTCTGGTATGAACGGGCCTTTCGGCTTGACCCCCATGACCCTGATCTTGTCTTTAACCTCGATTATGCCCGGTCACTGACAAGGGACATGAAAGAGGAAAAGGTGAATCCCTTTATCGGAGTCTTCTTTTTCTGGAAAGATATGCTTGGTGACGCCGCGGTCCGGTGGACGGCGATTTTCCTGAACCTCTGTTTCTGGGGTCTCCTGACAGCGCAGGCGATCAGGCGCAAGAAGACCTTCCCCTTTGTCCGCCATCTCATCCTCGGGGTCGTCCTCGTCTTTCTTGTAACCGCCTGCCATGATTACTACGTCACGCTTCACGTGAAAACGGCCGTAATCATTCCCGCGGAGGTGTCGGTACGTTCCGGTCTTGCGGATGATGCCACGGAGCTCTTCGTCCTGCATGAAGGTACGACGGTCAGCATAGAAAAGGAAAAGTCAGGGTATTCAAGGATTTATTTTTCCAGGGGAAAGATCGGATGGATCAAAAACGATGCCCTGGAGGTTATCTGATACAAGGCTCCCCGCGGCGGAGAAAATGACGAGCCGCCTGCATGACTATTTCACCAGATAGATATCCCGGTCGCGATCCTGGAAATAGGCATGGTGGTAAGGTCCCATGCCCATGGAGTCGAAAAACTGCTCGCCCTTTTTTCTGCAGGCGGGGCAACTTTGGCCGGGTACCACGACGGCAAAGATCCTGTTGCCCGTGCTTGCCTGGGAATCGATCGTCAGGAGTCCGCCGCATTCATCACAGACCCGCACCGTTTCCACCTGCTCCTCCTGAATACCGTCGGTGTCATAGTAGATGTTTCTTCGCCGCCTCAGGAATCCGGCGCCCTGAATGATTTCAGCCCGTTGAGCGTCGCGGGTTTTCCAGAGTTCATAAATTTCCGAAACTTCCTGCTCGATATACCGGCTTATCTGGGCGGACTGCCTGATGGCGTCGGGATCGTAATCAGGTTCGCGAACACTGCTGTAATCAATGCCGGCCATGGCGAGGATGATGCCCACATTCACGTAGGGGAGTGCGCTTTCTATGGAATATCCCCCTTCAAGGACGGCGATATCGGGAGAAAGCCTGTCGTTCAGGAGTGCATATCCCTGAGCGGAAAAATTCATATTTGTAATGGGATCGGAATAATGATTGTCCTGCCCTGCGGAGTTGATCACGAGATCTGGTTTGAATTCATCGATGATGGGGAGAATCAGATTGTCGAGCACGTAAAGGAATCCTTCATCCGACGTGTGCGGCGGGAGAGGTACGTTGATGGTGTATCCGACCGCGTTGGGTCCCCCCAGTTCATCGGAGAATCCCGATCCGGGATAGAGTGTCCTGCCGTCCTGGTGAATTGAAATGTAGAGCGTGTCGGGATCATGCCAGAAGATATCCTGCGAGCCGTCACCGTGGTGGCAATCGGTGTCGATAATGGCAATTCTCCTGTGGCCGTATTTCCTCCGGATATACTCCACCATGATTGCCTCGATGTTGATGTTGCAGAATCCCCGGGCGCCATGGACGATTCTCATGGCGTGATGGCCCGGCGGTCTCACGAGGGCAAAAGCATTGTCCACGTGGCCCTGCATTACCTTGTCGGCGGCGGTGATGGCGCCGCCTGCGGAGATCAGATGGGATTCGGTGATAACGCTCTCCGCATCGGGCACGCAGATGTGAATTCGATTGATATCGTCGACGGCGGCGAGGCCGGGCTTGAATTCCGTTATGTTGTCGAGATCGAGCAACCCCTCTTCGAATACCTGGTCCTGGGTATAGAGGAGACGCTCTTCCCGTTCCGGGTGTGTCGGTGATATCGCCCAGTCGAAGGCAGGAAAAAATATGAGTCCCGTCCTTTTTTGCTTCTTCATCAGTCAGCATCCTTCCTGGAAAGAGCGATCAGGCCCGGCTTGACCTGGGCCTTGATCCGTATGTTCCTTCCCGCCGTATAATATCCCCGAACCATGTTGAAGGATTGATCTTCCGTAATCTCAATCTCCAGGTCTTCTTCCCGCCCCCCCATGCTGATGACCCGCTCCCGCAACCGTTCCCTGCATATGTCAAGTGCGTCTTCACGGGTAAAGCTCTTTGGTATGGGGAGCTGAACCCCTTCCTCGACGATCGTGAGCTGCTCTTTTTCGGTATCCGCCAGTACCGTCAGTTCCGTGGTCGTTCTGGCCAGTGCCGCTCCGATGGCGTTGGCTACTTCCGCATTCGGGGGGATAACGGCACGACATCCCAGACGTGCCCCAAGGTGGGGTGCCATGGGTTCTGCGGGACCGCCGACGACAAAGAGTACGGTAGGACTGATTTGTTTCCCTTCCAGCATTTCGTGGACGGTATACACGGGTTCATTGTTGATTTCCTTTATCATATCCTGTACGGCAGTCACTATATCACTGCAGGTACGCTCGAAAATCGCCTGTGCCGTTTCTTCGATTGAATGGCCCAGTGCTTCCGCCAGCGTGGCGATGGCGGCACGGGCCTTCCCGCTGTCGCCGATATCCGTGTGGCCAAGTACGATCAATGCATCGGTGGGTGTGGCCGTGGGTCCCCCGAAAGCGGCTGCAGGGCCACGCCTCTCGGGTCCCACTGATATTGCTCCCTTTTCGACGGAGACGACACTGTCACCGCCGATTCCGATTGATCGTGTTTTATGACCCTTTATGCTAACTCCCAGCGGTTCAAGGAGCGGGACGCCGTCGGCAAAGATCGCGATGTCCGTTGTGGTGCCGCCGATATCGAGTGCGATTGCATCATCGGAGCAGTTCGTAAGGCTGAGGATGCCCATTATACTCGCGGCGGGTCCCGACAGGATTGTCTGGACGGGGCACTTGACGGATTGACTTATTTCAAATGTCCCGCCATCCGCCTTCAGAATGTAGATGGGAAGCCCCTCGGTGAATTTCGAGACGAACCGGGTAATGTTTTTGATGAAAGAATTGTAAATGTCCCAGACCGCCGCATTGAGGTAGGTCGTGGCAATCCGCCGAGGGAAGTTCAGAT
>CAYTUH010000335.1:0-3588 GCA_964441165.1 uncultured Syntrophaceae bacterium | reverse complement strand
CTGGATTTCCATCTAGAAAAGGGACCGTTTTGTGACCAGAGATTTAAAGCATACCCTTCCCGTATCGATGTCGACCTCATAGTACAGACCCTGGTCATTGCAGCTCCGGACGATGCCCCGAAAGGTGTTTCTCATACTCGATGCAAGCTTTTCCCTGCTGAGAATAATATCCTCCGGCCGGATGGCTAGGAATCCTTTATCTTTCAGCGGCACCGTTTCAAGTTCTATCCCGATGCCGTTGAAGGAGGCCTGCCGACCTTCGAGGCGGACGGGAAAGAGATTTTTCATGCCGACGAAATCGGCCACAAAGGCCGAGTTGGGGCGCTGAAATATTTCCTTCATGTTTCCGACCTGTTCGAGTATTCCATTATTCATGACGGCTCCACGGCGGCCGAGGGAGAGGGCCTCGGCGAAATCATGGGTTACCATGAGAAAGGTGACGCCGGAATCTCTGTGGAGCTTCTTGAGGCCCTTTCTGATCTCCTCGCGAAACCCCGGGTCCAGCGCCGAAAGCGGTTCATCAAGGAGCAGTACCGAGGGTTCTACCATCAAGGCCCGCGCCAGTGAAACCCGCTGATTTTCGCCGCCGCTGAGATTCGTGGGGTAGCGTGCGAGGAGGTGGTGCAGGTCAAGCTCCTCCACCAGGCGTTCAAGCCGTTTCTTTGACTTTGTCCTGTCGAGCCTGTGAAAAAGCAGGCCGTAAGTGATGTTCTGATACACCGTAAGGTGGGGAAAAAGGGCGTAATCCTGATAGACGATTCCGACTCCCCGCTTGTCGGGAGGGTAGCCTGTGACGTCTTTCCCCTCGATGGTCAGGGTTCCCTGCCTGATGGGAATGAGCCCCGCAATGGCTTCGAGGAGGACCGTTTTTCCCGCCCCCGTCGGTCCCATGAGGATGAAAAACTCGTTCCCTTCGATAGTCAGGTTGATATCCCTGAGATGAAAGGTCCCGAGCTGGATATTGATACCGGTAATGCCGATCATGCGTCTTCCCTGGTCCGTAAGGTGAGAATGCGAAGGATGAGGAAGAGGAGCAGGCAGATTGAGACCAGCCAGACAGCAACGGGTTGCGAATATCGCAGTCCGTATCCCTCGAATCGTTCATATATCAGAACCGGTGCGATCATGGGATGGTATGCCACGATCACGACGGCTCCGAACTCGCTGATCGCACGAGCGCTGCACATGATAATGCCCACGAGCATGCTGCGCCATGCAAGGGGAAAGGTGATACGTGTGAAGGTGCTGAACATGGAGGCCCCAAGGCTGCGGGAGACGTTCTCAAGACGTGGTGAAATACTTTCGAAGCCGTTCTTGACGGAGTTTACGTAGAAGGGGAGTCCTACGAATGTCAATACCACCACGATACCCGTGACACTTCCCATGATGCGGATCCCCAGTTCACTGAACAGGTGGCCGATCCAGTGATTTTTCCCCGCCACGCTGAGAATGGCGATGCCGACTACCGGGTGAGGAATCACGATCGGCAGGTCGATGATGCTTTCAACGAATCGCTTTCCGAAAAAATGCGTCCGCGCCAGGAGATAGGCGAGGGGGGTGCCGAATACGAAAGAGATGAGTGCGGCCAGTCCGGCCGTGTAGATACTCAGCCAGATCGACCGCACCACATTCCTGTCCTTGAAGGTTTCCTTCAGCATTTCCAGAGAAGGAGCCGTAAGCATTTGAAGGAGGGGGATGACGATAAAGGCGACGATAATACCCCCGCATGAGATTGTTACCCAGAAAAAGGGTTCCTTTTTATACATGACGACAGTTCAGTCAATCCTTGATGGCTTCGTAAAACGTCCAACTGCTGTGTTGCGTTGCATCTCTCTCCCGTCTTCACGGAGGCAGGCCATGCGGCGTATCGTGCGAACGCCGCATTCTCCGGGATGTGCGCGCCCTGCATTCGGGGCTTTTTACTGTGCCATCGAATATCTGATATTTGTGACCACATCAATCCTTGACTTCCACAAGATCCTTCAGTTCACCGGGAAGACCGGCTTTCATTGCCGCCGTGGGAACGCGGCAGGGAATAAAGGGGGGCTGGCCCATGTCCCGGAGGACCTTCAGGCCGCCCTCGGGGTCGAGCATGTAGCTGAGAAAGGCGATGGCCGCTTCCCTGTTGGGTGCGTCCTTAATGAGGGTCACGCCGTAGGTGCAGGATTTCCCTTTCATCTCCATGAAGGTCCCCGGTTTCTTCCCCGTGACCTTTACGACGGCTTTCGCATAAGCGTCATCAAATTTATAGTTTCCGAGATTTACCTGGTCGGGAAGGATGATATATTTCAGGCCGTGCTGAACAGCGACGGAAAGATATTCCCAGGCATAATCCATGTTTCCGGTCTGGAGGAGTGATACCAGTTCGACGGACTTGGGGCGTACGTTTTCGATGGGACGGTTGGCAAGAAGCTTTTCATATAGTCCCTGTATGAAGTAGTGTGTTTCCGCAAGCTGCATGACCATCAGGGAACGGTAGCCGCAGGGATCGAGATTCGGATCGGAATGCCCCCAGACGACGCCTTTCTTCTGAAGGATTTCGTACCAGTTGTCTGCGCCGACATCTTCTGCGTGAGCACTCTTGTCGGTGTAGCAGAGTACGAGCTGATTGGTGGCGAAGCGGATATTCCAGTCGGCGTATTTCGGGACAAGAAGTTTGTCGATGACGGTATAGTCGGCCGATGCCATGATGTCGCAGGGTTTTTTCAGATCCGACACTTTTCGTGCGGCCTTCTGGCTTCCACTCGCCTCACGCTGTAAATCGACCTTCGGGTACTGCGCTTCGAATGCCTTTTCCATCGCCTCGAAGGGGACCGAGAGGCTGCCGGCATGAAATATGACCAGCGTTCCCGACGGTTCGGCCTGAGACCGATGTGCAGGTGAAAGCAAAAAAAGACAGATCAGGGCCAGAAAAAAAACAAGTCTGGTGAATAGATGTTTTCCTGAGTTCATATGGTACCACTCCTTCCGTTAATTTTTTCCGTATTTTGAATTCGTCGCATATCGCCGAGACCGTCGGAACACTCCGAATCACGACAGGAACAGCTTGTTATCTTATTTGTAATAATAAGTCAATAATGAATTCTAATTGTTACTTCTGGTTATTATGAGATACTATAGGGCTCTTTTGTGGGGTCTGAAAAGATGCGGTCACGCCGGTTTCCGCCTCCTTATCGACAGATGCAGGTGTGGCGAAGTACCCCCGATGGGGAGGCCATGTGAACGTAAGAAACAGTAAGGCAGTGGATTCGGCGGTAGAGATGAATTCTTGGGAACGGGGTGTCGTCCCGATCTTCCTGTTGCAGTGGTGACGAAAGGACAGGATGAAATCCCGCCGGGATGAGTATCACGCTATCCGTGACGGATTTTCATTATCACAATATAAAGTGTCAGTGACAGTCCAAAGGCGTTTCCGAGGATGACCGGCAATTCCCGGATCAGAATACCGTAGATAAACCAGAGAAACAGTCCCGTGGCGAGCACGGAGAAGGCCCCGAGGGACAGGTCATCGGTTTTTTTCGTTATATGTACCTTCATGACTTGCGGCATCATGGAGACGGATGAAATGATGGCGGCAAGAAATCCGAT
>CAYTUH010000334.1:0-3614 GCA_964441165.1 uncultured Syntrophaceae bacterium | reverse complement strand
TGGGGTACCGCGGTCCGGATTATACCCTGCACTTTGAGGGTGGCACCATTCACAGTCTTATTGATTCAGAAGATGCCACGTAAGAATGATTTTTATCCAGTTTTTGCAACTTATGAACGGTAGCGTTTGGTTGACAATCAAGGAGAAAATTAATGAAAAAGATACTCTCAGCAATGATGGAATGGATTCGACCAGCCGGCATAGTGCTTGTGTATTTCCTTGCAGAATATTTTGGTACCGATGCCATATCAAAATTTTATATTCTGGGACCAATAGTGGTCGTAATCATGTCCGGAACGGTAGCCTTTGAATCTTTGCTGCTGGGAGAAGTAGGTTCTGAGAAAATCGGCTATAAACCCGATCGTCCGTATCAGATCCAATCGGGCCTGAACAACCTGGCAACAGCCGTAACGGCCCTGCTTGTTTTTATGCTGGACTGGGGGCGATACGCGGACGCGACCATTGTAACCGCGATGTTGCTGTTCTTTACTTTTTCGGCTGTCAATCATGCGGTAACGGCAATTAAGGAACACAACATGAAGCCCGTCAATCTTATGCGTCCAATAATGGCGTTGTTATTGATAGGCGTCCTGCTCTATCCCATGATCAAGGCGTTAACACAATGAAGTCGTAATGAAAGCATGAGAACGGAAACCTAATAAATCAATTCCCCGGACGCCTCACGTGGCAGTGTTTTCAACTGTTAGGTGGCCTAATTACCAGACACATACGATATTACAAGAATCAAACAAAAGAAGTGTCAATCATGAAAAAAAGAACCATACACTCATTGAAAGGTTTTTTATTCTAACTGTGGTACTGCTGCTTTTTGTCTTCATTGCCGCTCATTCGTTTGCGGAGTTCTATGTGATATCAGGCAGCAGGGGGGTTGGAACAGAGAAAGTGGTGAAGGCGCAACGGGGCGAGGTGGATCTGCCCAGTTGAACCGACCCGACTTCAGCCCGGCTCAGGAGTTAACGCTCGCCACGGGCCTTTTCACCATAAAGATCAGAGCGATACGGTGTATGGAACGGACGGGCCGCTCGGAGAGGTGAAAGACCCTCGAATCCTCACAGGCTTGTGCCTCGTGCCCCTCATGACAACGATTCCACTCCGATCGATTCTCAGCAGATAAATCCTTCCAGAACCTCGACGAGTCTTCCCACCAGATGATCGTGGTAGGCTTTTCCCCGTTCTTTCGTGGAGGTGGTGGGGTTTCCACCGATGGTGTCACCCGTGGCCTCGAGGATCTTCCTTTGGTCTTTCACGGTGGCCGGCACGTAGCAGAGCGTGTCCCGCGGATCCTGGGGGTCCAGGTGGTAGAGGTCCTTTCCCGTATGGGGATTGTCTCTCGCCTTTTCCAGGTGAACCAAATCCGGGTACCGATAGAGCATATGGCTGATTTCTATGTTTTCCCCGTGACCAATTGGATCGAAATCCAATTCTTCGGCTATCTCTTTGCTCATGTAAGCCGGGTCGAAAATCCTGACTGTCACTCCCAGCTCCCTCTGTGCCCTTTCGGCGGCGATCTGCATCCAGCAGATGTTCACGATCCTGTGGCCGTTTATGGCCACGAAGGAGGTGAATCCGTGTGCGGCCAGGGATTTGATCACGTCGTAGAGCACCTCGATGAGCACCTCGGGCCTGATGGTGATGGTGCCGGGGACCACCATGTGATGGGGACTGAAGCCGAACCACATGGGGGGCGCGATGAGTGTGCCGATTCTCTCGCTCGCGCCTTCGGCGAGGGTGATGGCCACGTAAGAGTCCGTGCCCAGAGGGGCGAATCGGCCGTGCTGCTCAGTGCTCCCAACCGGGATGATGCATCTGGTGTCATGGGCGAGGTGTGCTTCCACCTCCGGCCAACTGAGATCTTGAATCCATTGTGCGGTCATATTAAACTCCTTGAGTGATTTTTTCGGTATTTCTATCCCACTCCCGTCCCCCCATGGAGGGGTCGTTTACGGGGGAGTGTGTTCAGTTCTGTATCATGAGCGACGGCAGGTAGAGGGCGATGTCCGGGAATGCCGTCAGGATCACGGTCACCAAGACCATGAGACAGAAAAACGGGAATGCGTACCGGGCGATGTTGAGGATCGATTCCCCGGTCACCCCCTGAATGACGAAGAGGTTGAATCCAACGGGTGGGGTGATCTGGCTGAGTTCGACCATCAACACGAGGAAGATGCCGAACCAGATGGGATCGAACCCCGCGGACGTCACCATGGGAAGGGTGATGGGGAGGGTCATGACCACGATGGAAAACCCGTCGAGCAGACAGCCGAGCACCAGGTATACCAACCCCAGGATCAAGATCAGGAGGTACGGGGACAGGTTGAGGCTCACGATGCCCTGAGCGAGGGCTGCCGGCACTCCCAGAAATCCCATGGATCTCGATAGGAACCCGGCGCCGATCACGATGAGCATGATCATGGCGTTCGTCATGATCGTCTGCATGAGCGACTCGAATAAAATGGACATGCTCAGCATGCGATTGACGCCGGCGAAGATTGCCGCTCCCAGCACTCCCAGCGCCGCAGCCTCAGTGGGGGTTGCGATCCCGGCATATATGCTCCCCAAGACCATGGAAATGAGAATGAAAACCGGCGCGATGTCCTTCAGGGCCACGAGCCGTTCCTTCCATGAATAGGTCTTTTCCATGGGGGGGGCGATGGACGGGTTCACGATGCCCTGGATGATGATGTAACCACCGTACACCGAGGCCAGCAGCAGACCGGGCAGCAGTCCCGCCATGAACATCTTGCCCACGGATACCTCCGCCTGGATGGCATAGACGATCATGATAAGACTCGGGGGGATGAGAAACCCCAGGGTTCCTGCCCCGGCCAGAGAGCCCATGGAAATCTTGCGGTCGTAGCCGAGTTTTTCGAACTCTGGCAAAGTGATTCTCCCCACCGTGGCGGTGGTGGCGGCGCTCGACCCAGACACCGCCGCGAAAAGCGTGCAGGAGACGATGTTCATGAGTAGGAGTCCTCCGGGCAGGCGGTAGAGCCAGGGGACCAGCCCCTTGAACAGTTTCTCGGAGACCCCTGATCGGTAGAGTAACTCTCCCATCAGGATGAACAGGGGCAGGGCCACGTATTCCCATTTCTCCAGAGTCGACCAGACCGAAGACGCCATGTTGGAGCCCGCGGGCAGCGAGCTGAAGAAGACCATGCCTACAAAGCCGGTCATAAACAGGGAAAGTCCGACCCAGGTACCGGCTCCAAGAGTCAGAAAGAGCACTCCGAAGGTGATTACACTTACCGTAACAAGCCCAGCATCCATGGAAAGCCTTTATATCAAAATATGTCTTCCCCTTGGCGTATGCCGAGGAAGGTCTTGATCGAGGAGGCGATCAGTTGAAGAAAGAAGACGAATCCGCCGAAGAGCATGAGACTCTGGGGTATCCACAGTCTCGTGTTGGAAAGGGTCCCCGAGGTGGATCCGTATCGGAAGGCAGCCCCCGTCATCTCGTATAGTTTTATCAAGAGGTAGCCCATGAACAGTGTGCATATCACGGTTACCACAAAGGTAACGGTTCTCTCAGCTTTCTTCGGCAAAAGGTTCAGAAGGAGGGCTATTCTTATGTGCCCCCGCTGCTTCAGGCAGTA
>CAYTUH010000333.1:1445-3616 GCA_964441165.1 uncultured Syntrophaceae bacterium | reverse complement strand
ATCGGTGATTACGGTATAGGAAAGAACCTCTCCTTCCCGAAACCGGCATCCGTCAAGCAGGAACGGGTCGCCGTCGTCGGTGCCGGGCCGGCTGGGCTCTCCTGTGCCTGTCACCTGGCGCGGATGGGCTATGGAGTGACCGTCTACGAGGCGGGAGACCGGCCGGGCGGCATGCTCGTCAACGTGATTCCGTCCTACCGCCTGCCCGAAGTCGTCGTCGATGCCGAGATAAGGCGCATTACCGACCTGGGCGTGGAGATACGCTGCGGCTGTACCGTGGGGGCTGAGGTCTCCCTTGATGAACTGAAGGAGCAGTACCATGCCGTCTATCTGGCAATCGGTGCACAGAAGGGAGCAGCATTGGGTGTCGACGGTGAGGACGCCGAAAACGTCTGGTCAGGTCTCGATTTCCTCTGGAAAGGGCCGGAGGGTATCTCCCTCGACGGGGCCCGGAAGGCCGTGGTGATCGGCGGTGGAAATACGGCCATCGATGCGGCACGGGCGGCGAAACGGAGGGGTCTCGAGGTAACGGTGCTCTACCGGCGCTCTCTGAAGGAGATGCCCGCAGGAAAGGCCGAGATAGCGGAAGCCGTCGAGGAAGGTGTGGATATCCGGTTCCTGGCGGCCCCCAGGGCGATCAGGAAAGACGATGATAACAGTGTGGTGTCGCTCGACTGTGTCAGGATGGAACTGGGAGAGAAGGACGAGTCGGGCCGGGCCCGCCCGGTGCCCGTCGAGGGAAGCCTCTTTTCCCTTGACACCGATATCGTCATCGCCGCCACGGGCCAGCATCTGCAGGCAGGGGGACTCGACCGGTTCATTGACGGCCGGTGGATCGAGGCGGACCGGTTCTGCATGACCGCCGAAAAAGGGATCTTTGCCGGTGGGGATGCCGTGACGGGGCCGGCCACCGTTGCCGAGGCCATCGGGATGGGACTGAAGGGCGCACGCGCCATCGATGCCTTTTTGCGGGGGACGATGCCGGAATGTCCGGAAAAGCTCGAAATAACCTACCGGGGCTATCCCCTTGACGGGTACGAGCGCATTCCGCGGCAGGAAATTCCGGTCATCCCCGTTCATGAGCGCCTCGCTGCACCGGAGAGGGAAATCCGTCGTGCCTGGAGCGAGGGCGCCGCAGCGCAGGAAGCCCGCCGGTGCCTCGTCTGCGGAAAATGCAAGTCCGAATTTACGGGTATCCAGTACTTCGGCAGTATCTGCATCGCCTGCCACAACTGCGAGGCCGTCTGTCCCCACGAGGCCCTCATCTTCCCCAACTACTACAAGGTGGACCAGGGGCGATGGACGACGGAAGCGACCTGTCCCGAACAGGGAAGGGGCTATCCCAACCCCCTCATGGAAGAGCAGCCACCCGATTTCGAATCCCTGATTCCCCGCATCACCGATATGGAGCAGGTCATATACCGGCGGCGGTCGAACCGGATCTTCAAGCGTGAACAGGTGCCGAAGGCGATGATACACCGGGTGCTCGAAGCGGGGAGGTTCGCCCCCTCGGCGGGGAACGGCCAGCCTTGGAAATTTCTCGTGATCCGGGACCGCGCCATCCTCGACGAAATCAGTGCCAGCTGTGTCAAAACCCTCTCCCTGGTGACGAAGATCTACCAGGGAAAGGACCCGGGCCGGAAACTGCTCAAGAATTCCCTGGCCTTCCTGAAGCCTGATTCCATCGACCAGCGGCCCATGGTGGCGATTCAGGCCCTGGTGACACCGAAGTTCGGCGACGAACAGATGGATGTCTTCTTCGGTGCGCCGACGGCGATCTATGTCCTGGTGAACCGGATGGGGATATCGAAACCCCTCTTCAGCGTCGGTATGTGCTGCCAGAACATGGTGCTGGCCGCCCATGCCCTGGGGCTCGGTACCTGCTATACGGGGTTTGCCACGGAGCCGGTCAATCTGGACCCCCGTCTGAAGAAGAAGCTCGACCTTGCCTGGCCCTATGACGAAGTAGCCACGGCCATTGCCGTCGGATTGCCTGCCGTGCCGGTCGATAAGCCCGTGGAGCGGGAATTCCCCCCCGTGGAATGGATTGAATAGCCGGCGCACGGCGCCGGCCTGCAGGCATCGGGAAAGGCGTCCAGCCGCAGCACGCAAATGAATTCCGCTTCCGGAATATAAAGTCCGTAGCTCAGGCGCTCCACCGTGGTCGGCAG
>CAYTUH010000333.1:0-1435 GCA_964441165.1 uncultured Syntrophaceae bacterium | reverse complement strand
AAAAAAGGAGGATTCTATGAAGTGTCGTGGTGTCAATTCTGAGAGTGGAGGTGGGTAAGTCGTGGAAAATGTCTATATTATCGGATCCGGAATGATACGGTTCAACAAATATCCCGACGAAACGGTACGCACCATGGCGGAGCAGGTCATCACCATGAGTCTCGCCGATGCGGGTCTCGACGGGAAGGCGCTGCAGGCCGCCTTTTTCTCGAACACCTTCTGGGGTATGTTCAACGGCCAGCATTCGATCAGAGGGCAGGTTGTCTTCAGGGGTATGGGGATCGACAGGATTCCCGTCACCAATGTGGAAAATGCCTGCGCGGGCGCCTCGACGGCCCTCCATCTTGCCTGGCAGGGCATCCGTGCGGGCGCCTACGATGTGGCCATCGCCGTGGGGTCGGAGAAGATCACCGATCCCGACAAGATGAAATCACTCAGCGCCTATGCGACCTGCATGGATGTGGAGAATTTCGACAAGCATATCAACATGATCCTCGAGGTGGGAAACTCCTTCAAGGGTCTGGAGATTCCCGAAGACGAATCGGCGCCGGGGCAGGGCCGGAGCATTTTCATGGATGCCTACGCCATGGGCGCCCGGTGGCACATGAATAAATACGGGTCCACCCAGCGGCAGCTCGCCGTCATCTGCGCGAAAAATCACTTTCACGGATCGCTGAATCCCCTCTCCCAGTATCAGCAGGACATGACCGTGGACGAGGTCCTTGCCGACCGGTCCGTGGCCTATCCCCTGACCCGGGCCATGTGCGCCCCTGTGGGAGACGGCGCGGCGGCCGTCGTCGTCTGTTCCGAATCCTACCTGCGGAAATTGAACGGTGTGCGCCCCGTTAAGATTCTTGCGTCGGTCCTGGGTCAGGGAAGCGACCGGGACCTCGACGGTGAGGATATCGGGCTGCGGCTCTCACGGGAGTCCTACACCATGGCCGGTGTGGGCCCCGATGACATCGATTTCGCCGAGCTCCACGACGCCACGGCCTACGGCGAACTGCACCAGACGGAAGTGATGGGATTCTGCCCCGAAGGCCAGGGTGGCCCCTACGCGGAAACGGGTGCCACCAAACTGGGTGGAGAGCGGCCGATCAACACCAGCGGCGGTCTTGAATGCAGGGGCCATCCCATCGGTGCGTCGGGCCTTGCCCAGATACACGAACTGGTGCTTCAGCTTCGCGGCGAAGCGGGCAGTCGTCAGATAGAGAATGCACGCATCGGTCTGGCCGAGAACGGCGGCGGCAATATTCAAGTGGAAGAGGCCGCCATGTGCGTGCATATCCTCGGGAAGGTCTGATAAGGCGAGCATGGGTGCCTATTCACTGAAAGACAAATACGTGCTCGTGACAGGGGCCTCTTCCGGAATCGGCAAGGAACTGTCGCGAGCCTTCGCAGCGGAAGGAGCGCACTGTGTGCTCGGTGCGCTCCC
>CAYTUH010000332.1:0-3645 GCA_964441165.1 uncultured Syntrophaceae bacterium | reverse complement strand
TCATGGTGACAGGCAAGGCAGGAAAGCACTGCAATAACGGAATGGTGATCCATCGAATAGGTTCCGTCAATGTCTCTGTGACAACTCGCACAGGACGTCAGTCCCGGCTTTACAATCCCTCGCATATGTTCACTGATCTCACCCACATCGATGTGGCAGCTCGTACAGCAGAGTACACCGTGGGCCGAATTCGGAAATTCGTCCTTGAAAGGAGTGCCGCCGTGACATGATTCGCACCGGGTTGGCGCGGACGCGGGCGGCGGCGGTGCCGGCACCGCCGCCTGTGCCTTCATTTCAGTTACTTTTTTTTTTGGCTTCTCGATCGGAGACGGCGTCACGAATTCAAAATAATGGCACTGGGCGCAGAAGTTTTCCGACGGCTTGTGCGCATGGTGACAAAGATTGCAGTCAAGCTCGGGCCCATAGTGGGATTGGTGGGGGTTCCCCTCTTCCACCGCCATGGTTTTCGCAACAATGTCATCAATGGGATGGCACTGCACACAGGCCTCCATTTTGACGGCCCCGGGCGGAACCGCTTCCCCGTGACACCCCGCGCAGGTCACGCCGCTGAGCTGATGGGAATGGCTCAGAGGCATGGTGTTTGTCAGCTTCGGATCTTCCTCCTTATGGCACGTAAGGCATTGCGGAAGCTTGACGCCCTTTGTCGGCAGATGCCCGTCGGGAACCATCGCGTCCCCGCCGTGACAGGCCGCGCAATCACCCATCTCCGCCGTCGGAAGCTTCAGCGGCTCCGCCGCCATGGTCGCCGACCCGAAAAGGGCAATGAGGAGGCACACCGCCAAGGCGATCACAGGCTTACAATCCCTCGAACGAAAAGATACGCACATTAGGTGTCCCATAACACTTCTCCATTTTTTCTGCCACGATCTCCGTCTTCTGCAGGAAAAAACAGTCGATTCGGATGTATCTGCCGAGAAGGGCGCCCCTCTCGGGCTCCCTTCCCGGGGCTTACTGTTTCCAAGGGCAGCCGCTTCCGACTCAACCCCATGGTTTCATGGCCGCCGCGCTCTTGCCTGCAAGGCGACCGAAGACGATACATTCCGTCAAGTTTCCACCGCCCTGATAGACGAACTTGAAGCACGATGAAATCTCTCCGGCGGTGAAGAGACGCGGAATCGGGTTTCCTTCCCAGTCAAGAGCCTCCCTCTTCGCGTTCGCTGCAATACCTCCCTTGGTATTGGGTCCACCCGGGTAGATCGGCATCGTATAGAAGGGGGGCTTGTCCACGGGTTTGAGGGTCCCCTTCAGCCGGTCGAAATCTTCATCCTTTCCCATTTCGCAGAATTTATTGAATCGCTTGACGTGGTTCACCAGATTGCTCACCTCGAAGAGGTTCCGATTTTCCCGGTGATTCTTGATCATACCTCCCAGTTCCTCAATCGTCGAGGCCTTCATGATCCATCCCCTGTTGATCGCGTCCAGATTATCCTTGGACCAGGGAACGAATCCGAAGCCGGCCGTTGAAATACCGAGGTACGTGATGGGCATTGTTTCTCTCATGGTCTCGTCAAAGACAAGCCAGCTCGGAATGCGGGGATAGATGAGCTTGAGGATGTCCATCTTGACCGCTTCCTTGTAGAAGAGATACCGGCTCGGGTCCTTGGTGATCAGATGTTCCGCCGTGTAACGGTTGCCGTAGGAATCGACAACGATGGAATTCGGCTTCCCCACGGCGGGAGTGATGATACCCATCTTCAGATTATGCTTGCGTATCGGAAGAGCTGCAATCATCCGTGATGCCGCCTTGCCAACCTTTGCCAACCCCGCACCGACCTTCATGGCCATCTCGATCCCGTCGCCCGTATTGTCGGGAGATCCATAAAAGGCCCATCCCTCAACACCGGGCCCTTCGAGAAAGGCCTGCCTCATCGCGACACTGTATTCATACCCTCCGGTAGTGATAATTATTCCTCTCCGAGCCTTGCATGCAACCTCTTTTCCGTTCTTGTGAGCGATGACGCCTATCACTTCTCCGTTATCATGGACCACCAGTTTCTTTGCGGGCGTCTCGTAGTGGACCTTGATGTTCCGTTTCACCACCCCCGCTTTCAGAGTCATAAAAAAGGCCTCTCCGTTCATCTTCTGCATCTTGGGGAGGTCTTTCGTGGGCGTATTGAAGGTTGCCTGACCCGTAAGGGTGCTTCCGAAGACCCTATAACCGCTTTCCTTGGCACCGGGAAAATCGGGAAAGGCCGCCCCCGCGAAGCCGCCCATGGCCACCAGCTTCAAGTCGGGATCCTGTTGCTGGAGAAAGTCGATATTCTGGGGGGAATATTCCGCGAAGGCTTCGGCAAGATCATCAGACCACTGGGGCTGCTCCCCTTCGAATTTCCAGGGGATATTCTCACCGCTGAACATGGCTTTCACGTATTCCTTCAGCGCCGCCTTGTTCCCCTTCGGGTCGGGACAATGGAAGATGCCTCCCGACATCCGCGTATTGGAATAGTGAGTCCTCTCGGCCTGTTTTTCGAGAACCACCACCTTCGCACCCGCATCGTGGGCCTCAATGGCCGCGCAGGCGCCCGCTCCGCCGAGTCCGAGCACAAGAACATCGGCTTCCTCGTCCCATTTTGCCGGAACGCTCGCCGCATGAGCCCTCAAGGAACTGAAGGCAAGGCCGCCCGTCGTTACACCCGCCAAAGCGGCGGCGGTTCCCGTTGATTTGAGAAAAGTCCTTCTTGAAATACCCTTTTTCTGCCTGTTCTTCTTTTCTTCCATGGTACCTCTCCTTTCAATCAACCTCCTTGTTGATCATTCGAGCACGTCCTCAGTTGGACAACTCCTGGCACTTATGGGAAACACACGGCGGGGAAAGGAGCTATCCCTTCTTTCCGTCCCCCGGCACCCACGCTCAGCCCCAGGGCTTTTCCTTCGACAGGTTTCGTCCACAAATCCGCCCGAAAACAAGACAGTCTGGGACAGCACAGCTCCCCAGCCTGCTCGCGCCGTGCGGGCCGCCCACCGCTTCGCCGGCCGCATAGAGTCCCGGTATGGGCTGCTGGGTCTCCATCTCGACTACCTGGCCGCTGGTGTTGATCATGATGCCGCCCATGGTGTGATGTGTCTTCGGCACACCTTCCATGACATAGTAGGGCGCCTTCTCGAGCGGTTTCATGTTCTTGTCGATAGGCTTGCCGAACTGCGGATCATTACCGGATTTCACGTAGCCGTTGTACTCGTCGATCTGTGCCTTGAAGGGTCCCAGGGGCACGTTGAAATGCGCCGCCACATCTTCCAGTGTGTCGAATTTCAACACCACTTTCCTTTCAAGACACTTCTGCAGGGTCGCCGCACCAAGAACACCTTCCTGACTGTCGGCGATGGTAAAGGGGTAACTGGGATTCTTCGGGTCGCCGATCACCTTGAACATCGCCTGAGCCCTGGTCCGCCGATCCGCCAGCTCGTTCACAAAACGCTTGCCCGTCTTTTTGTCGATCATGATGCCGAAACGGAAACCCGCCGCGATCTGGTAGGAAGACCCCACACCGAATCCCTTTTCGTTGGGCGACGCCCAGGGACCGGACTGAATCCAGCTCAGGTGGATGGGTGCGGCACCGACCTTGAAGAGATTTTCCAGTACCTCGCCCGTCGCACCGGGATGGTTGGTACTGTCAAGCTGGTCCG
>CAYTUH010000331.1:0-3646 GCA_964441165.1 uncultured Syntrophaceae bacterium | reverse complement strand
GGTGGCGCCGATCTTCAATGCCTCTTTCAATGCCTCGGCCGTGGCAAAGGGTTTATTCGTCGTATCGATCTTATCGGTGAGCCTGGGATCCTGGGCAACCCTGAAGGCGACGTCGCTGCCGAAACCTCCGGTAGCAAGGATGACCGCCTTCTCTGCTCTGATATACCGATCGGCTCCCTTTTCTGCATCTCTGTAATCGTACCCGTTGCGCACACGGACGCCGCAGACCCGACCCTCGGGATCTCTGACAAGCTCACGGAGGTACGTTCCCGTCCTTACCTCCATTCCAAGCTCCTCTATCTTGGCAAGCTGCCGTTTGATGATCGTTGCCCCGGTCACATTAAGGGGTGTGTAACAGCGGGAAACGGAATGCCCCCCGAACTGATCGACCCTGTCCAGATATTCCACGCCCAGGTAATCGATGGACCACTGAAAAACCTCGTTGGATTTCTCCGCAACCACGCGGACCAGCTCGGGATAGTTGAGGCCCAGACCCGCCTTGAGCATGTCGGCATACATGAGGGCGGGCGAATCCTTGATGCCCGCTTTTCTCTGCATTTCCGTACCCGCCGCGGCAATCCCTCCATCACTGATGATCGAGTTACCGCCGGGCGCCTTCATCTTCTCCAGGATCAGCACCGAGGCACCGGCATTGCGTGCCTCGATCGCCGCGGCAAGCCCTGCGAATCCGGCACCGATTACCACGACCTCAGTGCTTTCATCCCAGTCTTTCACGTGCCTTCCAAAGACTTCCATGTTTCCTCCCCCTGTATCCGGTGAAAGCATTTTGTTTCACCTCTGTTTCGTGCTATAGATAGTGGTCATTGAAATGACCATCTGTTTTCATTCAACACGCACGCTCCGCCCGCCTGATAGGCTTTCGACACTTGTACCACAGGTTAGAATGGATTTCTGTCATTTTTCCACTCCTTGCAGGACTCCTCCCGGTGCCGGAACTCGTTGTCCCTTTATTCCCGGCTGAAGCTTTCTCTTGTACCGGTGGTTCTGAAGATAATGATTTCGCGAAGAATTCCGCGCTCCCCGTTGAAACCGCCCCGATGAGATTTCGGAACATCTCCTGAGGTTGACGCTCAATTTTTAAACGATGCGAAGTGATTCACCCTTGAAGCAGAGGTGTCGTGCCGCCGCCAAAGGATGAATCCACTGAATATTGTCTCACCATCGATAAAAAGGAGGTGTATCATGCGCACTTTTATTTCCCTGGTGCTTCTCTTGACAGTATCAACCCTTGCCTTCGGCGCCGCGGGCTCTTCGATACTCTATCAGGTCGAGGGTCAATCCTGTGAAGGCTATTTCGTGAGTCCCGCCAAAGGGGCTCCTTTCGTCCTTTTGATTCACGACTGGGACGGCCTGACGGATTACGAGATCAAGCGGGCCGACATGCTCGCCGAATCGGGTTATGCCGTCTTTGCCGCCGATCTCTTTGGTGCGGGCGTGCGACCGACCGAGGACAAGGACAAACGTCAGCATACCGGCGAACTTTACAAAGACAGGACAAAAATGCGGGCATTGATGCAGGGGGCCTTGAAGGCGGCGAGTGAGCGAGGCGCCGCCGTCGAGAACGCCGTTGCCGCGGGCTATTGTTTCGGCGGAGCTGCGGTACTGGAACTGGCGCGGTCAGGGGCCGGCCTGAAAGGATTTGTCACCTTTCACGGCGGCCTGGCAACACCGGAAAGACAAAGTTACGCCACCACCCGGGGCCAGATTCTGATTATGCACGGCACCGCCGATTCGGCCATCACCATGGACCAGTTCGCCGCTTTGGCAAAGGAACTGGAATCTGTCGGAATTGCCCACGAAATGATAACCTACGGCGGCGCAGAGCATGCCTTTACGGTTTTCGGCGGAAGCCGCTATCAGGAAGCCGCCGACAGGAAATCCTGGAAACGGTTTCTGGAATTTCTCGCCGATACGCTGAAATGAAAATCATTCAGGATGGCCGAATCCGGGATTTCCGAAATCATGAAGGGTGAGCGGACGCCGGAGCGTACAGCCTCATCTCCATTGTCAATCTCTTTTCGGGTCAACTTCCCCGCCGCACGCCGCGGGGAAGTTCTCTCGATGATATAAACCACAGATAATAAGAATTAGTGATGGCACGTCAATACTTGACAGAGTCACACACCGTCCCCCGTCACGTCACAGGAAATTGTTTCGTCTCACCTTTCGTCACGGGTTGAACTTCGGCCTGCCGCACCAGGGTCTCTTTTGATCTATTACGGAGCCGTCAACAGTAAAGACTATGGATCCCTGCCGTCCCTCTTAATGGTACACAAAGATAGGAATTGTCCCGTCTTCCATCAATTTTGTCGTCCTACGGCCGAAAAAGTACTTGGCCCTGTCCGTGTAAGCACCCAGCACAACAAGGGGTGTGGGTGAATACTTTCGCGCCTCTTCAAAGATTATATCTTCAGGCTTTCCAGTCCGCCACAGCTTTTCAGGATGTATACCATAGTAATTCAAATACTTTTCTCCCCTGGCAAGAATATACTCTCCCTCCTCCACCGAATCGGTAATTGTCAAAAGTACGATCTTGTAGGAAGAAGGGATGTTGGGTGAAAGCTGGGCATAGTGGCGCATTGCACGGGCAGACGATGCAGACCCGTTAAAACAGATTAGAATCGTCTCGTGTGGCTCGGCCACTTCGGGAACCCCGATGATGGGACATACGGGATCAACAAGCAATTCTCTGATAAGTCCTTCATCAGGCTCATTGGTCGTTTCAAACTGGAAATAGGTGCGCAACCCCATAATAATGACGTCGGAAATTTTCGCCTCTTCCTTGAACACATCAACGGGTTTTCCCAATTTGAGATGTGTTTCATGGGAAACCCCCGCTTTCTCACACATATCTTCGAATTTTTTTAAAAATTCGGCAGTGCGCGCCGAGGCATCTTCGAGTTTGGCATCGATCGATCTCCTGGCATAGTAGATTCCGCCGACACCTGCACCAATTCCCGTCTTTTCTATATCCGGCACGTCCAGAACGGCAACCCCGGCAACGGTTCCCCCGAAGGTTCTGGCCCTCACACAGGCCCACCTGGTTGCGCTTAATGAATACTTCGTCCCATCCAGACCGACAACTATACGTTGGTTCATCTCTTGTCTCCTTTACTGTTTATTTCCATTTAGCTGTAAGAGCGTTAGTTACTGAGAATAAGCACGAATTCCTGAAATACAAGCTCACCTTTTCACCCATGCCCTCCGCCGTCTGTGAAGGAAGAGATAACATGAGGAAAATGAATGCTATTTTAATGACAATTTAATTCACATATTCTTAATAATTTTCTGCAGGGTTCCGAATTTCTGCTGCGCTACCATGTAGATTTAAGATAGGGAGGATACTAACAGGCTCATCGATGCACTCTTTTTGACGCGGTGCTCAATCCGTCACGGCATGAAGAGAAATCTGATATGCAGTATATCCCATTTATTCCAGAAAGTGTGATTTTTTATAAGGAGCACCGATAAATGGCGGGTTAGAGACCAGGCAGCAGGGGTGTTACGTCACCGCGGGTATAAAGTATTCCGACACTTTTCACGGAGCCAGGCAACGGCGCCTATATACCAATAAATATAGAAAGTTATCATCTTCACGCCTTCCCTGTTCCCGTAGCAATGTCAG
>CAYTUH010000330.1:0-3648 GCA_964441165.1 uncultured Syntrophaceae bacterium | reverse complement strand
GGGTCCCCACTGGATCTTGTCATCTATGTTCCAGAAAAAACAGGAAACCGCCGCGAGAAGATGATCATCGAAGAATGTGTGCTCGGCCGTGATATCGGAATGCCATCCCGTTTCAGGTTCGAGGTCCGGATTTCCTCTGGTATAGCCGTCGTCGGGCCAGAAAAGGTCATTGGGCGTGGGCGCCTTGAAATGTCTGCCGTGGCTGAACTTGAGGGCGGTATTTTCGAGCGGATTGATGACCAGGCCGAAACGGGGTATATCCTCATATCCGAATATGGAATGATCCTCATGCCGCATGCCGGCAAGCAATTTTACATGACGAAAAGGCCTGTACTGTCCCTCGGCGAAGATCCCCTTCGTGACGATGCCTTCTCCGGTACTCACCCCCGACGGAGTAATCTGCATGCCATTGCCGTCCAGGCTCATGCTTTCGCTTTTCCAGTCGTAATCCTTATAGTCGCCGCCCACCAGTACGGTGGTATTTTCAAACCAGCTTACTTCCGTCGTAATCTCACTTCCCCACACCCGGTTGGTCGTCCAGGTCTCACTTCCCGGGAGGCCGCCTCCCCATGCATCGTAATAGCGCATGTAATTGTAATTTTCCGACACGGTGCAGTCGCCCCTGAGATTCACTCGCCACCACTCAAGAGGATTACTCTCCATATTGAGGATGAAGTGTTTGTCACGATCGCCGCCCCTGTCGAGGAGGCTCGCCGATTCCTCACTGTAAAGCTGCACGCCGTTGACGAAGAAATCTCCCGTTCCGGAAGGAGGCTTCACCCCCGGTCTGCCGTATTCCCGGTCAACGTAGTCACAATAGAGGCTTGCATCCAGAATATCCCCTTTATCAAGAACCAGATTGAGAGATAGGTCACCATGAGAAAGGTCGCTGTTATCCCGGAATCCCTCTGTTTCGCGCCTGCCGGCCGTAATGTAATAGCCCAGTGCCTCGGAAAGATACATCCCCTGCTCCGCCTGGAGCTCATAGGTATTTTCCGTCCCGAAGCCGGCCCGGGCATTCATGTCGACATGGTCCCGGTCAGGTTTCCTGGTCATGACATTCACGGTACCGCCCATGGCACCGGAACCGTACAAAAGCGATCCCGATCCTTTTACAATCTCGATACGCTCAATACTGCCGAGAGGGATCTTGCTGATGTCGGCCACACCGAGTGAGGGGGAGTTGACATTCGTCCCGTTTATGAAGACCTGCGTTGCATTGCCGCTCATGCCGCGGATATGAATCTCGCCGGCGGCACCGCCGTAATCGCCGTAACTTCGCCAGTCGACACCTGCTTCACCAGCGAGAAGGGCACCGAGATTCCGGGCGGGATCTTCGGCAATATCAAGCTTATCGAGAACGATGACCCTGTTGGGGACATCCTCCCTCGCCTCTTCCGTCTTGGTCGCCGTGACCACCACCTCTTCCAGCATGATGGCTTCTCCCTTTTCTCCGGCCTCTGCCGAAGAGGGAAGAACGATTACAAATCCGAGCAATATTGTGATTACCAAACATACGAACCGTTTCATTACCAGTTACTCCTCAGAATGAATGTTATGCGGAGGCACATCTCCTGTGCGCGAAGGACGAAGTGCCGAAGTACGCCTCATGACCGAGACCTTTCTCCCCGTGCGTGATTGGTTGCAGGCCCTTTCCCCGGGGCCATTGACGGATGTGATACCCGGGGGGTCACTCGCGGCAACCCGGTCTGCGGATTTTCGTCGACAATGACGCCCGTTTCGTAGACATCCCCTACGATCGTTTCCGTCAACACCTCCCGGGGTGTTCCCACTGCATGGATGCGCCCTCCCTTCAACAGGAGAATCCGGTCACAGTATTGTGAGGCCCTGTTGAGATCGTGGGTCACCACAACCACGGTCAATTTCTCATCCCTGTTCAGTGATTGTATCAAATCAAAGAATACCGCCTGATGTTTCAGGTCGAGAAATGCCGTCGGTTCGTCAAGGAGGACGATCTGCGGTTCCTGGGCCAGCGCCCTCGCGATCAGTACGCGCTGTCTCTCACCGCCGCTGATTTCATGAATGTACCGTTCTTTCAAACTCAGCGTATCGGTTACATCCATGGCCCTCTCCACAATCGACAGATCACCCGTTTCTTCAAACCTGAGAGGACCCAGATGGGCTGTTCTTCCCATCATCACGATCTCCTGTGCGGTAAAGGAAAATACGGGAACGTGGTCCTGCGGCACAAAGGCGATACGTCGTGCAACCTCGTTCCTGCGCAACGCACGAATGTCCGTTCCTTCAATGGTCACCGTCCCCTCATGGGGGTATAAAAGCCCGTCAAGAATCCCGAGGAGCGTGGTTTTACCCGATCCGTTGGGTCCCATGATTCCGAGAATCTCACCTCGCGCCAGCGACAGGGAAATGTCCCGGAGCACCCATGCGGCACCATATCGAAACCCTATCCCCTGTCCCTGGATAAGCGCCATGATCAGCGAACCTTTCTTCTCAGAAGATAGATAAAATAGGGGGCTCCGCAGGATGCCGTAATCACCCCCACGGGCAGTTCCGCATGAGGGACTACCGTCCGCGCCACCGTATCGGCAGCCACGAGAAAGGAAGCACCGAAGAGGAACGACGCGGGAATGAGTATCCGGTTATCCGAACCGAGAAGCATCCTCATCATGTGCGGAATCATCAATCCCACAAATCCGATAATACCGGCAAAGGATACGGCGGCCGCCGTAATGAGAGATGCCGCAATAAAGAGTGCTATCTTTGTCTTCTGTACCTCCACTCCCAACTGAAGCGCCGTCTCTTCACCCGTGATGATCAGATTGAGATAGCGACCGTAATACCAGATCCAGACACTGCCCATACAGACAACCAGAGCGGTAAGTGCCAGTTGCTTCCCGTTGATCAGCCCCAGATTTCCCATCAGCCAGAAGGTGATCCCATGGAGATCGGCATTGCTGCTGATTGAAATGAAAAACATGATGGTGGCGGAGAAGAAGGCGTTGACGATGACACCGGCCAGGAGCATGACATTAGAATCGAAGCGCCCGCCCGACCTTCCGATAATAAAGACAAGAAATACGGTCATGGCAGCCCCCGAAAAGGCCAGAGCGGGAATTCCGAAGGAAAGAGAACCGAAACCGGCGACAATGCCGATAATCGCACCCACGGCGGCACCACCGGAAATTCCCAGGACAAAGGGTTCCGCCAGGGGATTGCGAAGCAGTCCCTGAAAAACGACGCCGGCAACGGAAAGCGCTGCCCCGACGATTCCGGCAAAGAATACCCGTTGGAGACGGATGGTGAAAATAATGGTTTTTTCCGACGGACTGAGCAGGGAAGACCCTTCATGCCAGCCGAAGAAAAGCCCCTCCAGACCTCTCATCATGTCGATGGGCACTTTCCCCACCAGGAGCGATATAATCGACACCGCACCGAACAGAATGAAGAGCTGAAGAGATACTCTGAATATCATCCCGCGGGTTACCACGATATGCCTGCGCATAAAATCCTCGTGTATCGCGAGAAAGGCACCACGGTACCAGACCTGCCGCACTGAAAACGAGACGGTACGTTTAGCGGAACCACCAATAGCTGCATCGTGATTGAATCAAATGCGTGCGCCTCCCTCGAGGTTCCCGGATGAATCGGTATTCCGGCTCAGGGCAC
>CAYTUH010000329.1:0-3664 GCA_964441165.1 uncultured Syntrophaceae bacterium | reverse complement strand
CTGATGAGAGGCATCTCCAGGAGTGTAAATCGTATCACTCTCCCCTCGGGGCTTTCCGTGACGGCGACCCGGACATCACTGAAATAGCCGATACGGTAAATGGCCTTGATATCCGAGGAAAGCGTCGCTTCCGAGAAGAGCTCACCTTCGGTGCTTTCGATAGCGTTCTTGATCATGCTGTCTTCAATGCGGCTGTTTCCCTCTATTTCGATTCGTGCGATCGTCTGCAGGGGGTAAAGCTTGAGAAGCACTTTTCCGGAGAGTTGAGCCGTGATCGACCCTATGACCGCATCACCGGCACCCCGGGCATTTGCGTATATTCCCTGCGTGATTTCCTTGCGTGCCACATCGACTGTCTTGACATCGGCACTGAGGTGTGTGCCGAATTGGGTCAGGCTTCCGATGATAACGGCGTCGGCACCGAGTTCTTCACCTTTCCCGAGGGCTTGCTGCTTGTCGATTTCCTTCCCCGCCGGAAGATCAGAGAGGTCCCCCGGGTCTATCACCGTCACCCGTCCCGACCTCCTGAGTTCCGCCGAGAGTTGCGCGGCGATTTTCTTTCCAAGAAGATCGGCATGGTTCTCGCTGTAGAGGGTAAAGGGGAAAATCACCACTTTTTTCAACGGTTCGGCAAAGGACACCGTGGTGCAGAGGAAGATGCACAGAACGATGAGAATCTTTTTTATATGGCTATGTGTCATAGATGCTTCCGTCTTTTAATCCGATGGCCTTCGACATCCGGTCGGCCAGTACCATATTGTGCGTAACGATGACCAGGGTGGTCCCCCGGGTTTTATTCAGATCGAGGAGAAGATCTTCGATCCTTTTTCCCGTTTCCGTATCGAGGTTTCCTGTGGGCTCGTCGGCAAGAATGACATCGGGCTTCATGATCATGGCCCGTGCCACGGCCACCCGCTGCTGTTCCCCTCCTGACAGCTCCCCCGGTTTGTGCCTCAATCTATCACCGAGTCCTACATCCGTCAAGGTAGCCAGGGCAATTTCCCTGGCACGTTCCTGTGATATTCCGTGAATCATGGCGGGCATCATGGTGTTTTCCAGCGTGTTGACTTCGGGGAGGAGATGGTGAAACTGCAAGACAACAACGATTTTCCTGTTTATGGAGCCTGCCCGTTTTCGTTCGTTCCACTGAAAGATGTCGAGATCGTCGAAGTAGACATGTCCCGATGTGGGACGATCGAGAATTCCCAGTATCTGAAGAAAGGTGGTTTTGCCCGCGCCGGAGGCGCCGAGGATCGCAAGAGAATCGCCCTGGTCAATGTCGATATTCAGCCCCTTCAAGACCTCGATGGTCGTCCCGTTTTTTACGAATGTTTTTGAAAGGTTGCGAACCTTTATCATCGGCGTTTTCCCCTGGTGAACAATCTATTCGTACCTCAGTGATTCGGCGGGATCGAGCCGGGAAGCCCTCCAGGAGGGGTAGATCGATGCCAGAAAACAGAGCAGCATCGCGGTGATGACAATCACGGTCACATCTCCGTAGTTCACCTGCGAAGGAAGTTCGTTGAGGTAGTATACATCCTGTGGAAGCACCTTGAAGCCGAAGAGGTCTTCAATAAAGAGGGTGATTCGCTCGAGATTGAGGGCGACGGTAAGGCCCGTGGCGCATCCCAGACCGGTACCGATGACACCGATGATGAGCCCCTGGACCATGAATATTTTCATGATACTCCGGGCCGTGGCGCCCATGGATTTCAGTATGGCGATGTCTCTCGATTTCTCCATCACCGTCATGATGAGGGTGGTAATGATGTTAAAGGCGGCCACCATGACGATAAGGCTCAAGATGATGAACATGACCCGTTTTTCGAGCTTCAGCGCCGAGAAGAGGTTTTTGTTCATTTCCATCCATGTGCGAGCCCAGAAGGGGTATCCGAGATCCGTCTCGATGCGGTCGGCCATTGCCTGTGCCTGGTAGATGTCGGCAATCTTGATTTCAATTCCCGTCACCTCGTCGGTCATGTTGAGGAATTCCGACGAGTCTTTAAGGGACATGAAGATCAGCGACGAGTCGTATTCATAGGAGCCGGTTTCAAAGATCCCCGCGACGTGAAATTTCTTGAGGCGCGGGAGGACTCCCATGGGGGTCGGGATTCCCATGGGCAGAAGTACGTCTACGGACCCGTGCAGGAAGACATTGAGGTTCTGGGCCAGTTCCTTGCCGAGAATCACCCCCGGTTGCCCGTCCTTCGCGGTGGCGAGGGCCTCGATGCTTCCTTCGGTTATCTTCCCGAGACTGATTACCTTCGTGGCGCTGTCGATTCCCCTGAGCACAACACCCATGACCCGGTCCTGGTTTTTTACCATGGCCTGGCTGTAAATAAAGGGAGTCGTGGCAACGACCCCGTTGATGGTCTCGACCTTTGCCATTACTTCCTCGTAATTCGTCATGCCGCCGCTCAGTTCCATGAGTACGATATGCGAGTTGATCCCCAGTATCTTGCTCCGGAGTTCCGATTCGAAGCCCGTCATCACGGCGAGAACGACAATCAGTGCTGCCACACCCACAAATATTCCGGCGATCGAAATAAAGGTGTTGATCGAGATGAAGGTCTGTTTCCTCTTTGCCCTCAGGTATTTGAGACCTATGTACGATTCATACGACATGGCGGCGCACCTTCAGTTGCGGGTGGTATGCGTGCAACGATATCCTCTCTAAATGGTTCGACTCATGCCGATTTGGTTCTCATGTGGGGGAAAAGAATGACGTCCCGGATCGACGGCGAATCGGTCAGGAGCATGACCAGCCGGTCAATGCCGATTCCTTCTCCTGCGGTGGGAGGCATGGCATATTCAAGGGCCATGATGTAATCCCTGTCCATCTCATGTGCCTCCTGGTCCCCCGCCTCGCGCTCCTTTAACTGCATCAGGAACCGTCCCTCCTGATCTTCCGGATCATTCAGCTCCGAAAAGGCGTTGGCGATCTCCCGGCCGTATATGTAGAGTTCAAATCGATCCGTAAAATCGGGATTGTTTTCGGTCCTCCGTGAAAGCGGTGACACCTCGATAGGGTAGCTGGTGATAAACACGGGCTGAATGAGTTTCGTTTCAACGCATGCTTCGAATATGGCGACCAGGGTTTTCCCCGGTGATTCATCATCGTCGATGTCAAGGCCAATCTGCCGTGCATATGCTGCGGCCTGTGCCCCGTCTTCGAGAACCCGGGGATCCACACCGGCGTACTTGATGACGGCCTCTTTCATGGTGAGCCGTTCCCAGGGAGGGGTCAGGTCGATCTCCGTCTCCTGGTAGGTAATGATGAGGGAATCGAAGAGTTCGCGGGCAATATGGGCCACCATCTCCTCGGTGAGGCTCATAAGGTCTTCGTAGGTTGCGTAGGCCTGGTAAAATTCCATCATGGTAAATTCGGGATTGTGGAGGGTCGAAACCCCTTCGTTCCGGAAATTCCTGTTTATTTCGTAGACCCGTTCCAGTCCCCCGACGATGAGACGTTTCAGGTAGAGCTCGGGGGCGATACGGAGAAAAAGGTCCATGTTCAGCGCATTGTGATAGGTCTTGAAGGGCTGGGCCATGGCGCCGCCCGCAATGGGATGCATCATGGGCGTTTCCACTTCGAGATAATCCCGCGCCTGCATGAAATCCCTGATGATCTTGATGATGCGGCTCCGTGTTTCAAAGACGGCTT
>CAYTUH010000328.1:0-3675 GCA_964441165.1 uncultured Syntrophaceae bacterium | reverse complement strand
AAAGGCGGCTATATCACGGAACACCGCCGGAACATTACGGCCGCCCTTTATGTCCCTGATCCACGCCTTGCGGTGTGAGACGAGCACCCGGTCGAGATAGGGATGTTCCGTGATAAGGTCTGCGGCGGCTTCTTCGATCACCCAGGTGATGTGGGCCGTGGGATAGTGTCTCCGCAATGCGGCCAGCGAGGGAAGGGTATGGACCACGTCTCCGATGGCACTCAATTTGACGATGAGGATGTTCATGGTGTCCGCTTCCTCATGACCCACTCTACCGCATCTAGGATGTCGTCGGCGACGTGGGCGGCGCTCTCAGGATCGTTCCACTGCGTCCCATGGCCGGTCCGCACCAGTATTCCCTGTGCGCCGACCCTTCTTGCCATGTCGATATCACGCCTGGAATCACCGATGACATAGGATCGGGCCAGATCGATATCCAGTTCCCGGGATGCCCGAAGAAGCATCCCCGGGTTCGGTTTTCGGCAGTCGCATTCGCGACGGTAGGGAGGCATTCCCTCAGTGGGGTGATGGGGGCAGTAATAGAAACGGTCGATACGAGCACCCTCCCTTTTCAGTAATGCAACGATACGGTCATGGACGATGGCGATAAAGGCTTCATCGAAAAACCCCCGTGCCACGCCTGACTGGTTCGTTACCACCACGGTTTTCATGCCTGCCTGATTGATGAGCCTGATGGCTTCAGCGGCAACGGGAAATATCCTGAGTTGATCGAGACTGCAGAGATAGTCGACCTCTTCATTGATCGTCCCGTCCCGGTCTAAAAATACGGCGCCCTTTTTTTCCACCATGATCAAACCTTCGTATTTACTGCGGGCGGCAATAAAATCAGAAGTAAGAAGACAGAATTCAGAAGTAAGCCCAGCCGCCGGCCGGTTTAATCAGGGATGAAACTTTGATGGACTCGCAAAAAGTCAAAATATTAGTCATTGCGAACGAAGTGAAGCAATCTCTGTACTTGTAAGTACTTGAAATGCCAAGATTGCCACGTCGCAGACCGCCACGCTTCGCTCGCGGCTTCGGCTCACCCTCGCAATGACAGATTCCACGACTTTTTGCATACGCATCAAGCTTTAAGTTTCATACAAGAATAAAAGCTTACCCCCTCAATCCCTGATCCGTTAATCCTGATTGTAGCCGTCAGCGATCAGCAAAAAACAAAAAACCCGAAATGCTACAGTAAGATTCGGATATGTCATTCCGGAATCCAGTTTTTGCATTTTCCTTTTTCGCAGTAGTTTTTACTTAAATCCTTCAATCCGTAATCCGTTAATCCTGGTGACAGCCGTCAGCAAATACTCAAAACAGATTGCCACGACCGCCGAGGGCGGTCTCGCAATGACCACGTGCCGTGTATTTCTCGAAACCCGAAATTCGAAACCCGAAACGCTTTTCCTTACTCCGTTAATCCCTCAATCCTGGACTTCTCTCTGCGCCTCAGTTCCTGTCTTTCTTACTTTGGTACTTTGTAACTTTGCTACTTTTTGTTTTCCTTTATGCCTGCCTTTCCTGCTCCTTCAATCCCTACTCCCTAATCCTGTAAAAGCCTCTTCGCCTCTTCATAGACATCATCCACCTCGATCAGTTTCATGCACCGGAAGTCGGTGGGGCAGGTCTTCTTGAGGCAGGGGCTGCAGGAGACGTCTTTGTGGACGATGACGCTCTTTTCTCCGACGGGCGAGGTGGTGGCGGGATTGGTGGAGCCGAAGATCGCCACAAGGGGAACCCCCAGGGCGCCGGCAAGGTGCATGAGACCGGAGTCGTTCGAGATGAAGAGGCTGCATCGCGCGATCAGCGCGACGGCGTCCATCAGGTTTGTCGCTCCCGCCAGGTTGATCAGTTTACCTTTCGCCTTTCGCTCGACGAGACTGGTCTGCGCCCGGTCGCCGGTGCTTCCGAAGAGGACGACGGCGGCGTTGTGCCCGTCGGTCAGGCGGTCCGCCAGGGAGGCAAAACGGTCGGGCAGCCACATCTTGGCCGGCCCGTAGGCCGCACCCGGTGCCATGCCGATGATCCTGTCATCCTTTTTCACGCCGTACCCGGAAAGAATTTCACCCGCCCTTTCAAGGTCTTCGCTCCTTACCGGGAGGGTGACATCATGCCCCGCCGATTGAAACCCGAGGGCTTTGAGCATTTCCAGGTAATAGTCTATCTGGTGGACCTTCCGTATCGCTCCCGTTCGTTGCACCGCGTGGGTCAGGAGGAGTCCCCTGCCGTCGCTGTTGTACCCCGCCCGCAGGGGAATGCGGGCCGTCAGGGTTATAATGGCGGCCTGGATTGCATTCTGCAGGAGGATGGCGCTGTCGAATTTTCTTTCTTTCAGTTCAGCGGCGAGTTTCAGGAGCCCTCCCATGCCGTCGTGCCGGCCGGGGCGCTGAAAGACCAGCACCTCGTCGACATGGGGCGAGAGGCGGTAGATGTCCGCCACCCATGGCTTTGCCAGGACGGTAATTGTTGCCCTGGGCAGGGTTTTCCTGATCGAGGCGATGGCGGGCAGGGTCATGATCACGTCGCCGATCCAGTTGGTGCCGCGGATCAGTATATTATTCGTCTTATCGATGGGAAAGGGTCTGGAGCTTCGTAGATTCATGATTCATTACCGGGAACGTTCCCGTTCCATCTGGATCCGTTTCGTTTTCCACCGCTGATGGAGCCAGAACCATTGGCCGGGGTGAGACCGGACCCATTCTTCGATCATGGTGGTAAAAACCTGTGTGTTGTCAAAGAGGTCCTTTTCATAATCACCGGTTTTGACAAGTTCAACCTCTTCCTGAATGATGAACCGGTAGGTGCCGTCATCGAGGCGCACGATATGTGCGGGAAGGACGGGCGCCCCCGTTTCAAGGGCCAGCGCGGCGAAGCGGGTGGTGGTGCAGGCCTCCCTGCCGAAAAAGTCGACGAAGGCCCCTTCGTACCAGGAGACATTCTGGTCCAGCAGAATCCCGACGATCCCGTTTTCGCTCAGTACCTGGATAATTTTTTGTTTCGCCCCCCCTTTCGATATGAGGGTGTGCCCCGTATAGGAGCGTTCAAGGGCCACGAGATTTTCCAGCACGGGGTTGTCCAGGGTCCGGTAGATGATGTGCCCCTTTCCCATATGGCGTCCGAAATAGACCGACATCAGTTCCCAGTTAGCCATATGGGCCGTGAAAAAGAGGATGCCCCGCCCTTTTTCGCGGGCCCTGGTGAAATGTTCCCGTCCCTCCGTGGCGACCAGTCTCTGGAGTCCGTCATGTTCAACCAGTGCGGGGATTTCAAAAAACTCCGCCAGCATGGTGCCCAGATTCATATAGGCGTCTTTGGCGATCCCCGTTAGTTCCGACAACCGTTTTTCAGGAAAAGAGAGCGTAAGATTGTGCAGTACGATCAGGCGGTGCTTTTCCGCGATATGGTAAAAGAGCAGAAAAAGGAATCGGTAAAACCCTTTTCGCATCTCCAGAGTCAGGGCGCTGAATATGGCGATAATGATTCTGGTGAGGATGGTTTTTTTCATCGTGTCAATTGTTCCATTACTGCTGCCTTGAATGTCCCCTGGGACGGGAGAATGTCCATTTCGATTCTGAGGATGTAGATATCCCGTACAAAATCGGGAAAGTCAAACAATTTTATGCCGTCCTTCTCCGTCGTTATCATCATCTCGGCGCCGCAGGCATGCGC
>CAYTUH010000327.1:0-3676 GCA_964441165.1 uncultured Syntrophaceae bacterium | reverse complement strand
GGAACGAATTTCAATACCTTCAGGTAGGGATCGGGTTTTATGGTTACCAAGGCTATGATAATCGCAATGGCCCCGATGAAGGATACCCGCCAGGCCGTAAACAGTCCCGCATCTTCCCTTTTGGGAATGGCAGGTCCATCACCGACATCGATAACGGTCTTTTTATGTTCTTCCGGTTTCTTCTTTTTTACTTCAGCCACTTCGCCTCTAATTTCTTGTCAATTCCTTTTTCCTGAACAGCCTTGATTCCCTTGTTGATGAGATCAAGCAATTCCGTATTGCCCTTTTTCACGACAACACCGTAATACTCTTCGGTAAAGGGTTCGCCGACAATCTTGAAATTGTCTTTATATTCCGGCCGCTGCAGTGCGTAATCTGCCGCGACAGGCGTGTCGCACACGACGGCATCGATACGGCCCGATGCCATATCTTCAAAAGCAAGACCGATTTCATCGTAGGTCCTCAGTTCGACACCTTCCGTCTTCTTGACTTCAAAGGCACCGGTCGTCCCGATCTGGGCGCCGACCTTTTTTCCTTTCAGATCGCTGAGAACGACGGCACTGGATGTATTCGGCACGATAAGTATCTGGCCGGCATTGATATAAGGGATGGAGAAATCCATCGTCTTTTTTCGTTCGTCCGTGATGGTGACCGATGAGACGATCGCGTCGTATTTTCCGAGCGCGATACCCGCGAAGATACCGTCCCATGCCGTGTTCTGAAATTCTACCTTGAATCCCGCCTCTTTCGCGACGGCGTTCAGGTAGTCGATATCAAAACCGACGATATTCTTATTTCCATCAACCATTTCCATCGGCGGCCATGTTGCATCGGTTGCCACGGTGATCGCTTTTTCCACTGCAAATGCGGAACCGGCGGTCATCGGGGCCACGATAAAACTTGCCATTAGAAGTACAGCAAAAATGATTTTATGTGCCCGCATATCTACCTCCTTTAAGTGAGCTCTTTAATGATATAAACTCGAAACTACTACTATTTGTGACGGCTTAATGTCAAGTATAAATGACGGCGAAGTAAAAAGTCGTTGCCCGATCTGTGCGATGGGTCGCAGCATTGGGCAGGAAGCCGGTCAAAAAAATCGATGTAACCTATCGTAGCTGGGCCCGGCAGGATGGGGAAGTGCTTCGAAACAGCGTCTCTCATCGGAAATAATATCGTTGCGTTTGCGCAATACCGGCGCTATAAAAGCCATCTCCTTCCGAAGGATATACCGGATTATTACTCCGGTGATTACACATCAAATGTCATGCCGGACTTGATCCGGCATCCCGTTTGATCACGGATTCTCCGTCCCGAGGGAATGGCTGCTGTGTCACATGTGATTTTTGGAGTAATAAGGAGATGACAAACCCCACCAACATACGGAAAATCGGTGCCGACGCACTTCTCCTGATAACGAGCTTCTTCTGGGGTATAACCTTTGTCATCGTAAAGGAAGCCATCGGGAAGGTAAGCGTCTTTTTCTTTCTCTCCCAGCGGTTCATCCTGGCGAGTGCCGTGATGATCCTGATATGCATGCTTTCACGGCGCACCTTCACCCTGACGGCACTCTACCGGGGTATCGTCCTCGGTGTCCTCCTCTTCGGAGGCTTCGCCTTTCAGACCCTTGCGCTCCTCTATACGACAGCCTCAAACACGGCCTTCCTCACGGGAATAAACGTGGTGTTCGTGCCGATTATCGGTGCGGTAATCTTCCGGCAGGTCATCACCCGCACCATGACCCTGGGGGTGGTCTTTGCATCGGTGGGACTCTTCTTTCTCTGCACGAACGGGAACTGGGTCCTCAACCGTGGCGATATCCTCGGTTTTTTGTGTGCTGTGTCAGTGGCGTTTCACGTGGTCTTTACCGGCGAGTTTGCCCGGCGGAGCGACGTCTACTGGCTTACGGCCGTGCAGATCGGCACCATTGGCGTGTTGAGCAGCACCATTGCGACGGTCCAGGGATACCGGGTTTTCGAATGGCACCCTGAAATTCTTTGGGCCCTCATCATCTGCGCCCTTTTTGCCACGGTCTTCGCGTTCCTCGTCCAGACATCGATGCAGCGCTTCACCAGCCCTACCCACACGGCCCTGATATTCTGCATGGAACCCGTCTTCGGGGCTTTCTTCGCCTATCTGCTGCTTGGCGAACGACTGGGTGTCTGGGGAATTATCGGTGCCGTCATGATCCTGACGGGAATGGTCCTTTCGGAGATATCTTTTCCCAACCATTTCATCTGGAAAAGAGGGCATGACGATGTCGGGGAACGACAGAGCTGAGAAAAGCGGTGCGCAGGGGCTATGCGGCCCGCCGCTGCCGTTGACCGTTACTGAAGACATTCATAACGTGCCGCACCCGCGGAAAAATTTTTTTCGGCAACAAAACATCATGGTTTCTGAAAAGTCAAAATGCTGCGTTGCGCCACATCCTTTGTCACTGCGGCGTGCCGTAAGTATACTCATTCCTCAGGAATTGCGCGCCTTGCATTTGAGGCTTTTTACCTTACCATCGAACTATCTACTTTTTGCGAATGCATCATGTTGAACAGCCGATGAATTAATCGTGTCGGATAATATGGAGGAAGGGGCTTACCGATCGAGAAGCGGATGACAAGATGTCGGGATGGTATCCTGTGCGGGTTTACCGGTCTTTCCGAAAAGCCACACTCGTATCATATCTTTTTCCGGGACCGGTAGATCGGTTTCTTTGAACGCTTGAAAAGGCGGGGGAAGAGTCCCTTCGACGCCGATTCTTCAGTCATGAGGATGTGTCCCCCGTAACCGCTTCCCTTCAGATCCTCGTCAAGAATTGCCTCATCGTCGATGATCCTGTCGATGTGCCGTATCACCGGCGGCGGTTTGGGAGGCCCCGCAACGTTACTTGCAACGGTTTTAGGCTCAGGTTTCAGTTTCTGCCCTGCAAGATTCAGGAGGGCCTTCTCGACGATTGCCGCGTAGGTTTTTCCACTTGCCTGTTTTTCCTTGTTTAAAATCTCATGGGCTTCAGCGGAGAGCATCATGGTGACCGATTTTCTGCCTGCTTTCTTGTTCCGCTCCCTCCACCGTTTCAGCCGTTCTTTCTCCGTTCCCATGGGCCTGTCTCCTGTTGCATGTAACGTTGCATGTAACAGATTGCACCGTCGATTTCAAGCAAAAAGAAGCATTTTCCTCGGGTGGGTGCGGCGCGAAGGCGGTGCGGCGACGAGCCGGTCAGGGGCGTGTCAGTTCATAGAGGATGATGGCGCACGCCACCGCCAGATTCAAGGATTCCACAGGGCCGCTTCCGGCGATGGATACGCGACAGCCAGCAGCCGAAAGAATATTTCGATCCAGTCCCTCCGCTTCCTGGCCCAACAGGAGAATATCCCTGCCCGATCTTTCGAGCGCTCTCGGGGCAATACCTCCCCGGGGTACGGTGGCAATCAGGCGGTACCGTTCTTCTTCGGCGAAGGCCTTCAACGATTCGAAGGGAACAGAGCAAAAAAACTTCGTTCCGAAAAGGGTACCCGCCGATGAGCGGATGACTTTCGTATTGAAGGGAT
The DNA here is from genome assembly GCA_964441165.1 of uncultured Syntrophaceae bacterium. Taxonomy (GTDB): domain Bacteria; phylum Desulfobacterota; class Syntrophia; order Syntrophales; family UBA2210; genus CAYTUH01. The sequence continues at coordinate 134 of CAYTUH010000327.1, read as the reverse complement.
CCACACAGCCGGGACTCAGAATGATCTGGTCGATGCCGAACCAGGCGGCGGTACGGATGATCGTACCGAGATTGCCGGGATCGGATACGCGATCGAGAAAGAGAAGGGCAGGGGCGGTCTTTGGCGAAAGTGTC
>CAYTUH010000326.1:0-3682 GCA_964441165.1 uncultured Syntrophaceae bacterium | reverse complement strand
GTCCATTATTGTCCAGGACTGCAAAGGACGTTGCCCGTGATGTACATCGGAACCGCGCCGGGGTGGTGCGTGGGTTTTTCTGAAGTGATGGATCGTTATAACATCCATTCCCAAAGCAAGTTGGGGTGCGGCAAAGCATGTTCAGGCGTTTCAAAATCAGGTGAGACAAATGACCAGGGAAAACAAGACGGGTGATGCCGTGCCGAGACGGTCGATGCGACGTCTCCGGGAAAAGGAAAATCGCTGTAATACTATTTTGAAGGCGGCCGAGACGCTGTTCGGGCGGAAGGGCTATCATCAAACAAGTATTGAAGAAATCGCAGACCTGGCTGAAGTGTCGACGGGTACGGTCTATTTCTATTTCAAGAACAAAGAAGACCTTCTTATCAAATTGATGCAGGAGATAGGGTATTCTCTAAGGAAATTGCTTGGTGATGAGTTGAGGAAGAAAGGATATTCCCTCGACAGCTTGCGGAATATCGCCTTTGTCTATTTCAAGGATTTCTGCCTGCGTCATCCTGAGAAGATCGCAATCTTTTTCAGAGAATCCGTTGGCCAGAGTCCTGAGGTCGAGGATCAGCGCAAGGCGTTGTTTATCAAACTGACCTCGGATATCAAGGATGCGATTCTCGAGATAAGCAAAAGCATCAACAACGAATTTGCTGCTGATTCCTCTCCCGAATTGATTGCTGTCTGTATCGTCGGGATATACGACCGCATTGCATGCCATTATCTGCTCTGGCAGGATCGTTCAGCCGATATAATGAGAGTTGCCGATGACGCCGTCGCCTTTATGCTGGGCGGCATCAACAATCTCTTCGTGTCTGATTGAGTGTCAGCGCTATGAACCGGCGCTCATCAGGCCGTCTTCATCCGATGCTGTAAAAGGCGTCTTTGCCCCGGTAGCATGCGGCCTCGCCCAGTTCCTCCTCGATGCGCAAGAGCTGGTTGTACTTCGCCAGCCGCTCACTCCTTGAGACGGAGCCGCTCTTGATCTGTCCGCAATTCAGTGCGACGGCCACGTCGGCCATGAAGGTGTCTTCCGTTTCTCCGGAGCGATGCGAAATGACCGTGGTATATCCCGCCTTCCGTGCCCGTTCGATCGTTTCGAGCGTTTCCGTCAATGTGCCGATCTGATTCAGCTTTATGAGGATTGAATTGGCCACACCCTGGGCGATTCCCTTTTCGAGTCTTGTCTTGTTGGTGACGAAGATGTCGTCTCCCACGATCTGGATCTTGGAACCAAGGGTGTCCGTCATGATCTTCCATCCCTCCCAGTCGTCTTCCGCCAGACCGTCTTCAATCGAGATGATCGGATATTTTTCCACCAGATCAAGATAGAACTGGACCATCTCCCGGGCTGTCTTCTTCGGATTCTTCTCGGCCGACAACAGGTACTGCCCGTTGTGGTAAAAGGAACTTGCCGCCGCATCGAGTGCGAGAAAGATGTCCTTTCCCGGTTTGTATTTTGCTTTCTTTATTGCCTGAATGATGAGCTCGATCGCCTCGGCGTTCGACTGGAGATTGGGTGCGAAGCCTCCTTCATCACCCACGGCCGTGTTGTATCCCTTGCCCTTCAGTACGGCCTTGAGATGATGAAAGACCTCGCTGCACATGCGCAATCCTTCTCTGAAGTTCTCAGCACCCACCGGCATAATCATGAATTCCTGGATGTCGACGTTGTTGTCGGCGTGCTGCCCGCCGTTGAGGATGTTCATCATCGGTATGGGCAATTCACGTGCCGCAATGCCGCCGATATATCGATAGAGAGGAAGACCAACCACTTCCGCCGTCGCCCGCGCGCAGGCAAGCGATACGCCGAGAATGGCATTCGCGCCCAGATTGCCCTTGTTCGCCGTTCCGTCAAGTTCGATCATGGCATAATCGATTTCCTGCTGGTAGAGGCTGTCCATCCCGATTATCGTCGGCCCTATCTTGTAAATGACATTTTCGATAGCCTTCTCTACGCCTTTTCCCAGATAGCGTTTCTTGTCACCGTCCCGCAGTTCGATCATTTCGTGCTCTCCCGTTGACGCTCCGGAGGGAACGGAAGCCCTGCCGGTGACATCCGAGCTGAGCGTAACCTCGACCTCGACGGTAGGATTGCCTCGCGAATCGAGTATTTCCCGTGCAAATACATCTATTATTTCAGTCATGACACTTCCTCCGATATTGATGGTTTTTCGTGCGTCCGCTCCCCTCATGGGCAGGCATTGATTTACGTTATGAATCGGCACGACCTCTGTATTGTCCGCGGCACGAAATTTCTATGTGCCGTTCTATTACCATAACTATCAGATTTATCCAGCAGGTTTTTTCAAGGTGTGAACATTTTCCGGGGGGCGTTGCGTATCCGCATGGCAGATATTTCCGGCGGTTCATGGAAGGTGCGGACGGGAATTGCGGTGGATATCAGCCGGGTGAACGGAGATAGGGTGTACTCGGCGTCGCACGGACCCCTGTGGGAATGTCGCAGGGGAACCGGTCAATCATCCCCGCGAATGCTGTCTACGATCATCTTTACGATTTTTTCGATTTTTCCGGATGCGCCGGAGGCAAGTTTTGAGGATTTCTTCTGCGCCTCATCGATCTGCTTCCTGGCCTCTTCCTCAGCGTCATGTATGATGCTGTTCCTCTCCTCCTCGATGTCGTCGGTCGGGAGGTCCTCCGATAAAATTTCGCTCGTCTGTGCCCGGGCTTTTTCAAGGATTTCCTTGGCCCTTTTCTTTGCCTTCATAATGATGCCTTCCGCCTCACCTTCGATTTCTTTGATTGTTTTCTGCATATCGTCCGGCATAAGAGAAGTCTCCCTTTTACATCTTATTCGCGTGTCGCAGCTGCCATTTCAGTGTATGTCTGAATAAGCAGATAGAGCCCGTGATCAAAAATGCGAATTGTTTTGTTAATGGTTTCGACTGCCTGGTGGTGCTCAATCGCGGTGAGAAAAGGCGCCTGAAAATCGGCATAGAGCCACATGTGCCGCCTCATCATGATAAGCGCATACGCGGCTTCGTGGAGTGGAATGCCATGTTTGTACATGCTTCCGGCATACTCGACGAAGTATTCGCGTACTTCCGTATAGGGCTTTTCACTGAAATATATTCGTTCAAGGTTCTTGTAAAAATCGAGTGCGTTTTCGGCGCATTCGTCCGGCTTGAGAGAATGGAAGGACGGTGTACGCGGGTTTGTCCGGATCGATCTGCACCACTGAAGGGCTATCTCGTTCCGGTGTTTTCCCAGAATGTCTATAAGCTTATCTGCGAATGCTCTCATAGGACACCTCTTTTTTTGGCATGGCGTTTCATCATGGTATCGTTCCGGTGGACCGTCATGTACCGCCGCGTCAGAAAAACACATACTGGGATGTCGTTTTCAATGACTTTCTTACCACGCTCAATTGCGGGCGGTACAGCCTGATTGTATCTTCCTGGACAGTCAGCGGCATCCCGAGAATCGTGGACAAAATCTTCGCCTCGATTCCCTTCCTTGAACGGACAATAACCCCCCTCTGGTAAGATGAAACCTCTATAATTATCGGTAACAAGAGAGAATCCTGGTCGTTCTCATATACCATTTGTTTGAGATACTCAAGTTCTTTTCGTTTGAAATAATGGATGCTTCCGTCGCTGCATATCACATGGGGGTGGGCTTCCCCCAGGAGTTCACGGAGCGATTTTTGTTT
>CAYTUH010000325.1:0-3708 GCA_964441165.1 uncultured Syntrophaceae bacterium | reverse complement strand
TAATGCTGTTCCTATTCTCTTTTCCATCAGAATACCTCCGGATTAGATATTAAATTCCCGTTATTCCTTGATTTATAAATAATTACAAATCTCAGTGCAGATACGGTTTTTTATTTATCGGGGACAAAAATATTAATTTTTTAATGTAAAAATTACATTTTAGCTTCCTGATGTTTTATAACATTAATAAAAATAACGATGAGGAGATAATTAAATTTTTTTTTCATGAAGGCAGGCTTCATTTTTTAACTTATAAAAATTATGTTTTGGTATAATCAGTTGGTTAAATTGAATAATTTTGTAAAAATCTTTAAAATAATGGTAAGGGTATTTTTTTTCTTTGCTGCAATTATATTTCTTACAGGCTCTTGCAGAGACCCTGTTAAGGAGTCATACAGGATTGCTACTTTAAAGGGTCCATCTTCGATGGGCATGATCTATCTGATCGACAGCCTTGCCGGGAACGAAAACTTCAAAACTCATGTGGATATTTTAGACGAACCCATACAGGTGAGAAAGATGATGTTAGAGGGAACTGCCGATTTTGCCACGCTCTGGCTTTCGACGGGAATTCAGCTGCGGGCCCAAGGCGTAAAGGTGGTCAACATTGCCCAGATACTGCGCCGTTCGGCCCTCATGCTGGTTGCGAAAAAATCAAGTGGCATCCTTCGCCCCGAAGACGTGGCGGGTAAAAAAGTGGGGCTTTGGGGGGCGGTGTTCCAGATCCAGCCGCGTGCCTTTTTCCGGAAATACAATCTGGATGTACAGGTTGTCCCTCAGTCCTATTCGGTCAATCTTTTCCTCCGGGACGGCGTCGATGTTGCCTCCGCCATGTGGTATAACGAATACCACACCATTCTTAACTGCGGACTCGATCCCGAAGAGTTGACGACCTTCTTCTTCCACGAACATGGCCTCAACTTCCCCGAAGACGGCATTTATGTACTCGAGGAGACCTTACAAAAGAATCCCCAACTCTGTCGTGCCTTCGTCACGGCGTCCATCGAGGGGTGGCTGTATGCCTTCGACCACCCCGATGAAACGATTGCGATCGTTATGAGGAACCTTGAAGAAGCCCATATTCCCGCCACGGCGGTTCATCAAAAATGGATGCTCGAACGAATGAAGGACCTTATGCTGCCTGACGACGGGGAAGAACGGTCCGTTGGAATGCTCCTGCCTGAAGAATATCACCGCGTCGCCATGGGGCTGAAAAGCGGCGGCCTTATCGATACGGTGCCGGGCTTTACATCATTTTACCGGGGTTGCTTCGAATGATGAGAAAAAGAGGAATCGCCTTCAAACTCATAGTGCTTGTCCTGGCATGCGTTTCTGTAATTTTCCTCACGATTTTCGGATACAACTATTTCTACTCGCGATCACTTATCGTCAAGCACATCGAGGAAAATGCAAAGAATCTTGCCCGGGCAACCGGATTGACGAAGTATTGCTTTCCGTCGAACAGGTGCCGCGGAGCGCGGCCTGTTTTCTCGAAAATACATCCTGCACTGCCGCGGAAATGAATGAACTGCTGAACTCGGTTGTCCAAAGGAACGAAGAAATTTACGGTGCCGCCATCGCCTTCGAACCATGGGCTTTCGGCAAGAACGTACGCAGGTACGCTCCCTATTTCTACAGGAACGGACAGGGCGAGATAGTCTTTTCCGATCTCGGGACCGTTGACTACGGCTACTTTTTCCAGGACTGGTATCAGATACCGAAAGAACTGGAACAGCCTGTCTGGAGCGAACCCTATTATGACGAGGGGGGTGGGAATATTGTCATGTCAACATTTTCAGTCCCCTTTTTCCGGAGGGAAGGGGACCGTCGCCACCTCGCCGGGGTTGTCACGGCGGATATCTCGCTTTCATGGCTTCGCACCATTGTCTCATCGATCAAGATCGGTGAAACCGGCTATGGATTTGTCATCACAAAAAACGGGACCTTCGTAGTCCATCCTGACAACACACTCGTCATGAATCAAACGCTTTTCAGTCTCGCCGAGGCCCGTTCCGACGGCACGCTCCGTGAAACAGGACGCGACATGATCCATGGAAAATCAGGGTTCGTTTCATTCAAAAGCACCATTACGGGAAAAATGTGCTGGATGGTTTATGCGCCCCTGAAATCGAGCGGCTGGTCCATAGGCGTGCTTTTCCCCCAGGACGAACTGATGGCCGATATTACTCGCATGAATCGTACCGTCGTCCTGATTGGAGTGGTCGGATTCGTCTTTCTTTTCATGGTGATTATTCTGATCGCGGGAACGATCACGAAACCCCTGCGCCTTCTTTCAGGTCCGGCCCGTTCCATTGCAACGGGCGATCTCGACATTGCCGTTCCTGCCGTCGGAACGGGGGATGAAGTGGGAGAACTGGCACGCTCCTTCGACTACATGAAAAATTCCCTGAAGCAATATATTAGCGATTTAACTGAAACAACTGCTGTAAAAGAAAGAATAGAAAGTGAACTTAAAATCGCCCACGACATTCAGATGGGTATACTTCCCAAGGTATTTCCTCCCTTTCCCGATATGCCGGAATTCGATCTTTATGCACTCCTCGAACCGGCAAGGGAAGTCGGTGGAGATCTCTACGACTTTTTCTTTCTCGACAACGATCATCTCTGCTTCCATGTAGGCGACGTGTCGGGAAAGGGCGTACCTGCCTCTCTCTTCATGGCGATTACGAAAACGCTCATCAAAACCAAAGCCGAAAAGGACATGACCCCTGAAGAGATACTTGAAGGGGTTAACCGCGACCTGTCGATGGACAATCCATCCCTGCTTTTTGTAACCCTTTTCCTGGGAATACTGAATATCAGAACAGGGGAACTCCGGTACTGCAACGGAGGACACAATCCTCCCTGGATTGTCCGAGCGGACGGGAATGCCTCGACACTCGAGATGACCGGCGGCATGGCACTTGGCGTCATGGAAGACTTCGTCTATCAGTCAAAAACAATCACCCTTGCAGAAGGCGATACAATCGTGGTCTATACCGACGGCGTGACCGAAGCGATGAATGAACGGTTCGACCTTTTTTCCGATCAGCGCCTTGAAGAAGTTATCCGGTCACTTCGCGATGCCTCCGTTGAAGGTGTCATCAAAGGAATACTGGAAAAAGTAAAAGAATTTTGTCATGATGTGGAGCAAACTGACGATATTACCATGCTGGTGATTCGTTTTAATGGTTGATTTAGTTGCGAGTTTGAAGTTTGAAGTTGCAGGTTTTTAGTTTGACGTTCTCGCAAGGAGTTGATTTTGTCCTGTTTTGTCGTTCCGTGCTTGACAGGTCATCCAGCATTTTCAAGTAGGTCTGGACTCCCGCTTTCGCGGGAGTGACTCTGTATTTAACTTTTTGCGAGTGCATCAAATTGGAACTTTGAAGTTTCACCTTTTAAAAGGAGCAGTAACAATATGAAAATAGGATGGATAGGAACGGGCGTCATGGGTACATCCATGGCGGGACATCTGCTGGCCGCCGGGCACAGGTTATTCATATTCAACCGGACCAAGGAAAGGGCAGGGGGGCTGCTTGAAAAGGGTGCTACGTGGTGCGAATCGTCCGCCTCGGTCGCCATGCATTCGGAATGCCTTTTCTCCATTGTGGGGCATCCCGCCGATGTGGAGGAAGTCTATTTCGGAAGCGATGGTGTCTTCTCAGTCGATGCGTCCTGCGGGACGGTGGTTGACATGACCACCAGTCC
>CAYTUH010000324.1:0-3740 GCA_964441165.1 uncultured Syntrophaceae bacterium | reverse complement strand
AAAGACGGCACTCCTTCGAAAGCTCATCCCCCCTAAGGCACGTGCAAGCTCCATTGAGATGTCGTAAAGCAATGAAGAGAGTGATAAATCGGGGGAATCCCGCCTCCGGCGGGACAGGAAGCCTTTCCCTGTTAAACAGGGGACCGGAATAGCTGAAAATCCTTCGAAAAAATGTTATGTGCTTAATAATATTAACTAAATATGCTGCCTGTGTTCTGTGCAATCAGGTAGAAAGATGAAGTTATGGGATACTTGCATGGTCTATCAACAAGGTTGTCAACAGTCTTATCAACACTGCTGTGGATTCACGAAAGGGGGGCACCGATATGTCGACCTGCCGGCGGTGAAGGAGATGTCGGTATTCGGTGATTCCTGCTTCGCACCGCGAGCATAATCTGTTGACCTGAGAATGATATTATGACATTATTTAAATACTTAGGGGGTATGAGTTATGAGCGGGGACGAGAGTCACGGGGTGGGGTTCGAGTCTCTTTTGGAAGCCTGGATGAAAATGGCTGACCAGTTCTGGAAAACGATGCCCGGTGTGGGTTCCGAGGCTTCTGCCGATACTTACGGCATGCCTGAACAGACTCCTCAAAAAGAGAAAAACAGGTTTCAGGAATCACTCGATTCGACGCGCAGACTCTGGAGCACCATGTCGTCAGTCATCGCCGAACCCATGGCCGCCGACGCCTTGTTGAAGGGGGCGGCGGTGTTGCCTGAATTGATGATGAAAGCCATCGGATCCGGCTGGGAAGGCTATTTCAGGGTACTGCAGCAGACACTGCAGAGAGTGGGAAAAATCGGGCAGCAGACCGAGGCCTATACCTTCGAAAACCTCGATGAAAACATATTCAATATCTGGTCCGACATCTACAGAAAAGAATTGAGCCCTCTCTTCAATGTGCCCCAACTCGGCCTGACCCGCTTTTATCAGGAACGAATCGGGGAGACCGTCGATAAATTCAATGTGTTTCAATCAGCCTTTTCCCAGTTTCTGCGTATTCTCACTCTTCCCGTTGAAAAGTCATCCAAGGTGATGCAGCAGAAGGTCGACGAACTGGCGCGTGAGGGGACGCTCCCGGAAAATTCTCAGGATTACTACCGGATGTGGATCAAGATTCTGGAAGGGCATTACATGACCCTTTTCAAATCGCCCGAATATGCACAGACACTGAAGGAAACCCTCGATACACTGGACGGTTACCTGATAGCACGACAGCAGATCCTTTCGGATATGCTGCAGTCGCTTCCCGTTCCTACAGACAAGGAGATGGACGAGCTCTACAGGGATATCTATGAGCTGAAAAAGAAAGTCAAAGCCCTCGAAAAGAAGAGTGACGGAAAGTAGACTGTGTTCCTGTAATGGAGGATGGCGGATGGAGCAACCAAAAATTCCTGTCGATATGCTTCTGAGACACCTGGCAGAGGATTCCGAAAAGGCACAGGAACGGGTTCAGAAGGCGTCGGATATACTGCTGGGTCAGCTTGATACGGCTATCGCAACAACGCCCTACGACACGGTCTATCAGGAGGATCGGGTGAAGTTGAAGCACTATCGGCTGCCTGAAGAAGAGGGGGCCAGGACCATCAGGACGCCGCTGCTGGTGGTGTATGCCTTGATCAACAGGGAAACGATGCTGGACCTCCAGCCCGAGCGAAGCGTGGTAAACAGTTTCATGAAGTCCGGTGTCGATGTCTATATGATTGATTGGGGATATCCATCCCGAAAGGACAAGTTTCTCACCATTGATGACCATGTAAACGGGTACATTGATACCATGGTTGACTTCGTTCGCCGCCGCACGGGACATGACTGCATCAATTTGATGGGGATCTGCATGGGGGGGAGTTTCTGCGTCATGTATTCGGCCCTCCATCCCGAAAAGGTCAAGAACCTGATTACGACCGTCTGTCCCACCAATTTTGACACCGATCAGGGATTGCTGCACGTCTGGATGAAGCATGTCGATGCGGACCGGATGGTCGAGGCCTTCGGAAATATCCCGGGAGATTTGATGAACTTCGGGTTTCTGCTCCTTAATCCCGCCCGGCTGATGATTGATAAATATGTCGGTTTCATGGAGAACATGGATGATAAGGTCTTTGTGGAAAATTTCATTCGCATGGAGAAGTGGATTTTCGACAGTCCCGACGTGCCGGGAGAAACCTTTCGTCAGTTCATCAAGGATTGTTATCAGAAAAATCTTCTTATCAGGAGTGAACTGGAACTCGGCGGCAGGAGGGTGAATCTGAAGAATATCACCATGCCCTTGTTGAATATATACGGCCAGTACGACCATCTGGTGCCGCCCGGTGCCGCGGAAATCCTGACGAGCAAAGTGGGAAGTCGCGACAGGGAGGATGTCTGTCTCGATACGGGTCATATCGGAATCTACGTGAGTTCGAAGACGCAGAAAGAGTTTGTCCCCAAGATCGTTTCGTGGTTGAATGCGCGGGACGGGGAAAAGGGTCTGCGGGCAGGGCGGGGACGGGGGAACGCGCGGCCTGCCCCTGCAAAAAGAAAGACGAAGCCGCCGGCTGTGGCGAAGGCGGCACAAAAATAGAAGCCATTGCACATGGAGACGGAACATGGTGAGAAAGAACGATTATTTCAAGACCTTTTGTAAAGTCAGCAGGGCCTTTGGCACCACCTTCGACAAGAACAGACTGCTCGATATGATTGTGGAGAGCGCCATCGACACAATGAAAGGCAAGGCGGCGAGCCTCTTTCTCTTCGATGAAAAACGGGATATTTTTCTCATAGGAGCACAGAAGGGGTTGTCCGAGGACTACCTGCACTCGAAGCCGATCAATGCCCGGAACGTGGTGGCCGATATCCTTCACGGCGGGCATTTGACCATTTACGATGCCGCCACCGACGCGAGGGTGGAGAATCAGGAGGCCAAGCGGAAAGAAGGTGTCGCCTCCATACTGGTGGTGCCCGTGCTCGTCAATGCAAAAGCCGTGGGCATTCTTACGCTCTACACGGAGAAACCCAGAAAATTCACGGAACAGGAAATTGACTTTCTGTCGGCCCTGGCAGAGCAGGGGGGGATGGCCGTTGAGCGCGCCCGCCTGCTGGCCCGCATTCGAAGAAACACAAAACTCTTTCACGATCTGGCCGTGAGTATCAATTCAAGCCTCGATGTGAAGAAAATCATGGATATCATGTCCGAGGACATTGCCCGTGCCTTCGATGTGAAGGCCGTTTCCGTCCGTCTCCTCGACGAAGATGAAAAAACGCTGAAGCTGGTGGCGAGTTACGGGTTAAGCACGAAGTATCTGAATAAGGGGCCCGTATCGGCGGAAGAGAGTATTGCCGAGGCGCTTCAGGGAAAGCCGGTGGTGGTGAAACAATCCGCCAGTGACCCGGGCGTGCAGTACCGGAAGGAAAAGGAGGAAGAGGGCATCGTCTCAATACTCTGCGTTCCCATAAAGGCGAGAGAGAAGGTTGGGGGGGTGCTGCGGCTTTACAGCGACAGGGAGCGCGAATTTACCGAGGATGAAATCATGCTTGCCTCGGCGCTGGCCCACCAGGGTGGCCTGGCAATTCAGAATGCATCCCTCTATTTGCGCCTGAAAGAGGATATGAAGGATTTGAAAGATGACCTCTGGAGTCACCGTTCGTGGTTTTAGCTCGCGTGGGTCGGACACAGCCTTTTCTCCAGGGGGCCGTAAAGTGAGAGAAAAACCTGTACTGACGGGAGGTGGTGTGCAATGAACGGGAAACGCATCGA
>CAYTUH010000323.1:0-3752 GCA_964441165.1 uncultured Syntrophaceae bacterium | reverse complement strand
CAGACCCTCCAGCTTCTTTCTGTCTTTTTATGGTTTAGCTGACAGATGAAGGCTGATAGCTGACAGCTGTTATCCTTACTTCTTATCCCCTGTTTTCCACCGGAATCATGTGAATCGAGGGCAGCATGATTTGTTCCAGCGCGCTCCTCTGGTGTTCAAATTCACCCTCGTTGTCCATTGCTTTCCAGGAGATGATATCACCGAATCGTATTGTCACCCGTGCAAAGGGTTTGGGAAGCATGAACCGGTCCCAGCTTCCGAAATACCACGCGCGGTCCGCACTGGTATAAAAGGGTACGATCGCGGCCCCCGCGGCATCTGCCAATCGTATGGCGCCCGCCTTGCCGACTCCCGCCGGTCCCCTCGGTCCATCGACGATATGTGCGGCAAGCCCCGTTTCCTTGAGCATCGTGATCATATCGCCCAGTGCTTCACGGCCCCCTCGTGAAGAAGAGCCTCTCATGGTATACCACCCTGTACGGTTTGCAACGCCGGCGATGATTTCGCCGTCAAAGCTCCGGCTGATCATGAGACCGGGGCGCAGGTGCGCGTATTCCTTGAAATGCCTGATTGCAGAAAAGAACTGCTGGTGCCAGGTGCAGAGAAGGATCTTTCCGCCTTCTCTGATATGAGTCATCCAGGCGCCTTCATTTTCAATGGTCAAGCGAAAGGTCGATGAATAGATTCGTATGAACCGATACAGAAACCCGAGAAAGGGCTTGGAAACGATAATCCGGTATTTCAGTTTTTTTAGCATTGTCCACTCCATATAAAAAAAGCCTCCCAACAACAGTATCTTCGGGGGGCTCCTGTGGTTGAATTCATGGTTTCAGGACTTCTACGTTTTTGCGGATGATAAGTCAAGGATTTTGAAAGACAGTATCAGAGTTCCAAAGTACCTGAGCACTGTGGGATTGATGGATTACGGATTTAAGGATTAAAGAAAAAAGCTGCTGTAAAAAATAAAATGCAAAAACTTGATTCCGGATATCCGCTTACGCAGATTCCGGAATGACAACTTCGTCTCGTTGTCATTGCGAGACCGCCCTCGGCGGTCGTGGCAATCTGTTTTTTTAAGGTTTTCATTTTTTGCTGACCGCTGATGGCTGACAGCTGGCAGCTTTTTCTCAATCCTTACTCCCGCCCTCCCCCCGGTGCGGCGATGCCTCGGCGCTCGAGGAGCGATCCTTCGAGGCGGTAGAGCGCGATGAGAGACTTCAGGTAATTGGTGATGGCCTGGATTTCGGATATCTGGCGTGCAAGAAAGTCCCGCTGTGCAGCTGCGACAAGGAGGGTCGTCGATTTGCCGACACGGAATTTTTCCATCTCGACACGGGCTTTTTCCTGCTGTGATGCCCGTGTGGCCGCCGTTGCAGCGATTTGTTCCCTTGTCCGGTTCACTTCTATGTAGGCGGAACGAATATCCACCTGAACAAGCTGGACCATATTCATGACGGCCGCCTCGGCCTGATCGCGGCTGAGAATTGAACGCTGGTGCCTCGCCCTGGCTTCACGATTGCCAAAAGGATATTCAAGGTTTATTCCCGCAAGAATATCGTAGGAGTCTCCGTCGATATTGCCGACGGAACTGCCGAAGGATTCGGCGTAACCCGTTTTGCCGAGGCTGATGAAGAAATCCATTTTGGGGAGTGTGCCGTTTTTGGTCTTTGCCACTTCAAGATCTCCCCGTTTCACCTGGAGTCGAGCCTGATTGAGGTCCGGCCTCATTCTCAGGGCCACATCCACATGAGCCTCCACGTCGTCAAGGGTCACCTCGGGAACGGCGGGATGATTGATCAGCAGTATTTCACTTTTCCAGAGATCCGATCCCCGGGGGTTGACAAGGCGCAGCAGGGCCAGGCGGGTCTGCGCAAGGTTGCTCCGGGCATTGATAAGACCCTCCCGGCGCAGGGCGATCTCAGCTTCCGCGGCTGCAAGTTCCGATTCAGCCAGCGTCCCGATCCTGATCATTTCTTCTGTTTCCTCTTTCTGCTGCTCCGCCAGCCTGAGCGATTCGAGAAAGATTTCAATCTGCCGTTCTATCAGCCCGTAGTTCCAATAGGTCGTTTCGACTTCCGCGATAAGGGCTTCCGCAAATCCCCTGAGTTCATATTCCGAGGAGGTGGTATCGAGGCGGGCCTGGCGAAGTCTGGCGAGATTGTAATCGAGACCCCGCTCGCGCAAGAGTGCCTGCGTCACGCTCAGACCGATGCGAGTGCCATGCAGATCATCGCTGTAGAGATCCGACCAGGCTTGTTCCGTGGACAGTTCCAGTCCTACATCGGTTCCCGTGGGGAGGCGCGTCGACACTTCCATATCGGCATTGTTTTCGTTTTCAAGTTTTCCGCCGCTCCGGGGTACATCGCTGTCTGTTTTTTCACGGCTTCGCGCATACTGCCCGGCGATAAGGGGATCGAATTCGGCGCGTGCCTCTTCTTCGGCGGTCGCACTGATAAGTGGATTGAATTTTTCCACCCTGAGGGCACGGTTATTCTCCAGGGCCATGAGGATAGCGTCCTGCACCGTCAATTCAAGGGGCCCTTGAAAGACAGCTGCGTCATTTGGGCCGGGTTGCACAATATTCGGCACCTTCTCCGTGTCACGACTGACCGCCGACATCTGATCCGGGCGCGGCCCGATATAGCCGCTCGGATTCCTTTTTTCCGGCATAATGCACGAAACCATTAAGAGGCACGCTATTCCCGTCACAAGGAGTGTTACTGTTTTTCTCTCAGAGTGCTTTGTCATCATTTCCTGCCGTCGGCGTTATAAAGTCATCAGCCGTTCTTTTTCCCCTTTAACCGTTTTTCAAACAAAAGATAGACCGTCGGCACGATAACCAGCGTTATCAGCGTTGAACTGATAAGGCCGCCGATGACCGCCCGCGCCAGCGGCGCCTGTACTTCACCCCCCTCACCCAATCCGATGGCCAGGGGAACCATTGCCAGAACAGTGGTCATTGCCGTCATTAATATGGGACGGAGTCTGCGCCGCCCTGCTTCTTCAATGGCATCGCGCAGGAGCATTGCATCACGGCTCCGAAGAAGATTGATATGGTCGACCAGCAATATGGCGTTATTGACGACGATACCGCCCAGCATGATGCAGCCGATATAGGATTGCACGTTGAAGGTGGTCTTCGTCAGGAAGAGCATGAGAATGACCCCGATGGCGGCAAAGGGAACGGAAAACATGACCACCAGGGGGTATCGCAGCGATTCGTAGAGTGACGCCATGACCATGTAGACAAGTATCAGAGCCAGAATCAGGCTGAGCAGGAGCTCCCTGAAGGCCTTTTGCTGTTCTTCAAAATCACCGCCGAAGAGGATGCTGAAATCGCGGGGCACCGGTACGGAGCGGAGCCGTTCGCGAATATCATTCTGGACGGAGCCTATGTCTCGCCCGCTGACGTTGGCCGATACGGTCACGATCCGTTCCTGGTCTTTTCGTTCAATGCGCACGGGACCCTCTGCCGGATTTATTTTCACGACGTTCCGGAGAACCACGGGTTCACCCCCCGACCCGACAAGCGTCATGTCGAGAATTTCCATGAGGTCGAGTTTCTCGGCATCTTTTATTTTTACGCGAATGTCGTACTCATCGCCCCCTTCGCGATAGGCTCCCGCCCGTGTTCCCGTGACAACGGTCTGGAGCATGTTGGCAATCTGCGAAACCGTCAGTTTCAAATCGGCCGCCTTATTCCGGTCGACAAGGACGACTTCTTCGGGATTACCCGATTCGCTGCTCAATTG
>CAYTUH010000322.1:0-3753 GCA_964441165.1 uncultured Syntrophaceae bacterium | reverse complement strand
TCGGCGAGAATGTCTTCACAGGCTTTTCGGAACACGGTTTTGTGTGACATTATTCCTGTCCTTTTTTGTTCAGCAGCTGCCCGATGCCGTAAGTGCCGAAATAAAACGCCACGATCGTCAGCACGATATAGCCGAGTTGGAACGTGGCGGCGATGGCAACGACTTTTTCAACCTTTGCTTCGAAAAACAGCGCACAGACCAGCCCCACATTGAACGCCAGTAAAAACTCCGCCACAAAGGCCCAGGCAATAATCCGCCGGGTAATCGACCGCAGTGAGTTCTCACCCGCCAGAACCTTCTGTATCTCGAGCCATATCTTCATGCCTTCCCTGCTATCCGCCGCTTTTTCCTGATCGGTGTAGAAGGCATTATCAAGCATGCCGAATCCGGTTTTTACGGCAGTGCTGACGGTATCGGCCGCTTTTTCAACAACGGTCGCACTTCCGAAAAGTTTTCCCAAGAAACCCATAATTTCACCTAATAGAGCCAGACCACGTCCGGAGGTCTGCCTGCATCGTCCATGATGTCGCAATGGATGAAGGTCTTTGCGATCCCGATCCGTGTGAATCCCGCCCGAATGAGCGCGGCCACGATCTTGAAACGGGACCTCGAGTCAGTACATCCGATATCCGCCGCTTTGCCTTCCGGATGATTGTCGGTTGTTGATCCGACGTCCCGGTTATGGGCGGGACACCGGTACATGCTGTTAATGGGAAAGGGGATGCCGGCATCGAGGCGCGCCTCCACCAGACGTTCCAGAAATGCCGGATCAACCTCGACCTTATCGCAGCAGGGGCAGGCCCTTTCGTGCATCGGAAACAGTTTCAGTGCCAGATGTTCGTCCATGATTCAGCCTCCCCATCTGATTCCGATGGTAGCGAGAGCCCCGCCGAAGATCCCGCCGGCGAAAGACGATACCTTGTCGTACCACCGGCGCCCCTCAAGCCGTTTCAGCCGCGTATCGACACTCTGCAGCGTATTGAATGTCCACCATAACCGCTGCTCCGGTGTTGCCTTATCCCAGTCCTTTTCGTTAATGACCATAAACCCGTTCGCCATGACACAGCCTCTCCCTCGGTCCGAAACGGAAAAAGTACGATTACGACTTCGTCAGCTTCACCAGAACGCCGGGCCGGTAACAGATCGGCAGGGGGTTCGACTGGGTATGCAGATCGATGCCGCGCCCGAACTTGCGTTCTTCCTGCTTTGCGTACAGCTCGATCCCGATGGTGTTGGCCGTTTCCACGAAATCCGCCGGTGCATGGATCGTCTCGAAGGAACTCATGGTTCCCTCGGGGAAGCAGTGGGCTTCATTCGCCGCGATAAAGGGCCGGGCGTTGCCTTCCAGGTCCGTGGCCGTGCCGCGGTATTCCTCGAAGGTGATGCCGCCGAAGCTGAACCCTTTGCGGGGATCGCCGCCGAGCCGGTCGACCGCCGCCGAGTGATTGAGAAAGACTTCCTTCACCGTTTTGTGGCCGATCAGGGCATCAAAGTATCCCTCGGAGCAGAGACACCGCACACCGGTTGAAACTTCGCCCTTGAGATTGTCATCAACATGGCGCAGCACTTCACGGCACTTCGCGGCCACGTTGGTTGCATCCGAGGAAAGGGCAATGCTCACCGTCTTCGGGGAGATGCCGAATTCGGTGTACAGGTTATAGAGGGTGGATCCGTCCGCATCGAGGATGATGCCCTTGAGCGCGCCCATCCTGAGATATTCCAGGGTGATGGCGTGCTTGTTCCGCATGGTCTGGAGGTGATCGTTCACGATCCCGGCGAGGGTCTCCATTTCGGTTTCGGCTCCGAATGCCCTGATCCCCTCGTATTCCTGGGGAAGGATGACGTCGTCATGGGGGATATGGGGAATGGTGAATGACCTGACGGTGCGTTTTCCCGTTTTCCCGGTCGTTCCCGGAGATCCGGGAGGCATGGTGGGCAGCAGGGTCAAAACGCCGTTTTTCTCTTCCACAATAATGGAGCGGGTCCTGACACCCTTTCCCGGCATGAGGTTCAGCTCCCGGATCCTCCCGTAATTGTTCGGAAGGATGTTGATCGCCTTGGTGAGCGACACCATGTTGAATGCGTCTGTCTGAAATGGATTAAGCATTGTCTATGCCTCCTCTATGGTAAAAGTAATCGGTCCCATGTTACGCCGCGAGGCGCGTTATAATGCCCGCCGCCTTCAGTTCGGCGAGCGCCGCGGCCTTCTGATCCGAGGTCGCTCCGGCCGGCCAGACAAGGTTGTCGGCATTGATGATGGCGTTCCGCACGATGGCCACGCCTTCAACGTCCGCGGCCGATGCATCATATGCGGCAATGACAAAACCACCGGCAGTCTGCGATCCGTCGACGGCGGTAAAGTCGATCTCCACGATTTTCCCGGACCCGGCCGCCACTTCGATCGTGAAATAATCGCCGATTGAACTGTATCCGGTGGCGTAGCTGATGGTCAGATTGATCTGCGGATCGGTGAAAGCACCGGTTCCGTCGGTTCCCTGCGTGACTGTCAGGTCTCCCAGAACGGTACCGTCGGGCGCTTCGATCCGCCAGATACCCGCTGCATCGACAGCATTTGCCGTGGTACAGGTGGCCTTGTATGTTCCGAGCTCGGTTTTCGCCCCGCCGGTAACGGCGGTGCACTCTCCATTGGTGCCCGATCCGAGCGTGCCGGTGGTGGGAATGGATTTCGTCACTTTCCCGATAACCGCTCCCAGGGACAGATTCTCGCCTGACAGAACGGTTACCTTCTCACGGGAATAGAGATTTTCCCCTTCCCATTTGAGGATGTCATTCAGTCTGTTTCCTTCCGTTAAACTTCCCATCGTTACACCTCCTTACCGTGCTGCCGATCGCTGTTTTGCGTTGGCGATCAGCGGATTGACCTCGCCTGTTGAAAGCGCGCCGACCGTTGACGTGATTTCGTCCTTCCCCTCCCGGCTCGCCTTCGCTTCGATTACCTTTTTCCGGGCATCCTCGGCGCTCACATTCTGTTCGATAAGCGTCAGCGCCATCTCGTTCATGCCCGCCAGTGAACAGGTTTCCATGATTTCCTGACAGTACGAAAGCGCTTCCTGCCTGCCTTCTTCCCGTGCCGCCGTCCTGACCTCCGCCGTAATCTGTTCGACATCAACAGCAGCCTGCGCCTGCGGCGTTTCCGCGAGATACCCCATCTCACGAAGGGTGCTTTCCGCCGCTTCCTTCGGCGTGTCGGCGAGGGCCGCTTCCAGTCTTTCACGTAATGTTTTCATTGTCTTTCCTCTCGTCTTCGTCGTTATTGTATCGATCGCCTCGCCCCATGACATGACATGGTCGGCCAGGCCGATTTCGACCGCTCGTTTCCCCTGGAAAATGCCCGCCTCGGTCTCCCGGACCGCCATGGTGGTCATGCCCCGGTTCCGGGCCACCGTCTCTACAAAAATATCGTATACGTCGTTGATCTCGCGCTGCATCACCGCGAAGGCCTCGTCGGACAGCGCTGCGTGCTGCGAAAAATCGTTTTTGCGGGCGCCGGCATAGATCGGCGTGTATTTGAGTCCGACCGCCGCGTTATATCCGCTCCGGTCGGCATGGATGGCGATCACGCCGACGGACCCCAGACCGCCGGTCCGGGGGATAAAGATTTCATCGGCTGCCGACGCGATGGCATAGCCCGCCGAATAGGACATTTCATTGGCGACGGAATAGATGGCTTTGATGCCCCGGGCATTGTAGATTTCATCAACCAGGTCAAACACGCCGGCCACCTCGCCGCCG
>CAYTUH010000321.1:0-3760 GCA_964441165.1 uncultured Syntrophaceae bacterium | reverse complement strand
ATAGTAAAGAATGGAATCAAGCTCGCGCCGAATGGCGAAATTGATGGCCGACAGGGTATCCTTGATTGATGCCAGTTCCTTTTCCATGGCCTCTTTCGTGAAGATAAGGCTGCCGTCGGCATAACTTCGCAGGTACGCGCCGTACTCGCCGGGATAGGTTTCCGGCGGCATGCGTGTTTCAACCTTTGCGAGCATACCCTTGAAGATGGCTTTGTGCGCATCTTCCTCCGAGGCAAGGTGTTCAAATATCTTTTTTGCCTCGTCATCCTTTGCCAGTTGCTCCGCGAAGCGGTAAAAGGCGCTTCCGTTTTCCTCGATTCTCATGGCGATTTCCAGAATATCACTCGCCTCAAACTGACTGCCCATTCCTTGCTCCTTTCAGAATTGTCGACATTCGCATGTACATCTGCGGATCCTGCCCCTTCGGTGCTTCCGGTGCTGCCGGTTACGGCGGGGTTAAAAAGGCCGCTTCACTGCTGCGCTTCGAAACGCATTCCCGGTTTTGGACCCGAGCGTTCTTTTCACTTCGCCGGTATTTCGGGCTTCCACACTTTCCAGACCTTTCCCGCCAGGTCCGGTCCCGGTTTGAGGGTCGGTTTGCCGGGTTCCCATCCCGCGGGCATGACCTCGCCCGTTTCCCGTGTGTGCTGAAATGCCCTGATCTGCCGTATCGATTCGGCAACCCGTCTCCCCACGGGGGGGCTCAGTATCTCCATCGCCTGTATCACACCGTCGGGGTCGATGATGAAACGGCCCCGAACGTTCACCCCGGCGTTTTCATCGTAGACGCCATAGAGTCGTCCCACCTTTCCTCCCGCATCGGAGAGCATGGGAAAGGGGACGCCTCCCTCTATCATCTTGGAGAGTTCTTCTTCCTGCCATATTTTATGGCTGAAGACGCTGTCCACGCTCATTGAAAAGACTTCCACGCCCAGCGACTGCAATTCCGGGTAATTGGCGGCAACTGCCGTCAGCTCCGTCGGTCAGACAAAGGTAAAATCACCGGGGTAGAAGCAGAGCAGAATCCATTTGCCCAGGTAATCGGAAAGATCGATCTGTGTAAAGGTTCCTTCGTGAAAGGCCGGCGCCGTAAAGCCGGGTGCTTTTTTCCCTGCTGATACCATGATTTTCTCCTCTCTCTGTTCCTTTTGTTCTTCTCCCGGTTTGTCGGACGGTCTTACGTCGACGGTTGTTCCCGTGGGTTTGGCACAGGATACCTCAAGTTCTTTTCCCATGGGACGTGCTCCTTTCTCTCTTTCCGGAGGGTTTCATGATTTCATGTGATTAATATAAACCTGAATCATTCCCTGTCAAACTGATCCTTGGAGGCCCCGCAGATCGGGCATATCCAGTCGTCGGGAAGATTGTCAAAGGCCGTTCCGGGCGGTATTCCTCCCTCGGAATCACCTTTTCCCGGGTCATAGACATAGCCGCATATTGAGCAGACATAGCGAGGAAGCTCAGCCTTCGTTTCTTCTTTTTCGGGTTCTTCAATGAAGGTGGCGGCCTTTTCCGGCGTCTTGCCACCTTTTACTTCGTGGTAATAGGCGTAGGTCATCGGTTCACCCTCTGCCAGCACCTCGCCGTCCACGACTTCACCCACGAAGAGCGTGTGGGTACTCAGCTCGATCTGATCGATCACCTTCGCTTCCAGATAGGCCAGGGTGCTCTCCGTGACGACGGGAGTCTTGGTGGAACCGATTTTGTAATTGCATTCTGAGAACTTGTCGATATCTCTCCCGCAGCGGAACCCGAAGGTGCCGATAAGCTTCAGTGCCGCCTCCTGGGCCAGGATCGAGACGCTGAAGACCCTGCTCGCCGAAATGTATTCATGGGTGAGGTTTTCCCGGTTGATGCTCACGGCAATAGTCGTAGGTCTTGAGGTTGTCTGGATTACCGTATTGGCAATCTGCCCGTTGATCTTTCCTTCCTTATGCGATGAAACGATGTAGAGACCATAGGTTAATCTGCGCAGGGCTTTCCTGTCCATAAATTCTCCCTTTTCTGTGGTTAAAAGAGTCACGCGGCGGGTTGAACTGCATCTTTCATAGTGGTGACCGAAAATGTGCGTATATCCCTCTTTTCCTCACCCGGCGTGCAGTTGATAAACTTTAACACAGACATTTCCGATTATTCAAGTTCAATCAGGCAGGAGGTTCCACGATGAACGGGGCGGACAGGGGATGCCGGGGTGCCGCGCCTCCTGTTGCGCCGGATGATCGGAGGGTGCGCGGGAGATTCCTGTGCCTTCCGGAGACGGTTCCTTTCAGAAAATGTACCCGGCGGCCGGCAGCGAAAGGTCCTGCGGAGCGACGGACGGGAATCGTGCCGACAGATTGAGGAAGGTGGAGGCGGGGAGGTCTTCTGGAATGGATGGTCGTTAATAAAGTCATAGTATGCGGTATGTTATATGGCGTGCTGAGGTGAAGCCGCCCCCTCTATTTTTTTTGCCGTCTTCACTGCATCTTTTTCTTGACAGGAGATATTTTTTCTGATTATGGTCTATCCATCAATTGATGGAATCATAGTGTGGAATACGTGGATGGCATCCTCCTCCGGGAACAGGGGGATTTCATCGGCATCATCATGTTTTACAGTTTTGTAAACGTCAGAATTTGATGGCACGGTAAAAAGATTCACCTGTGAAGTATACAGGTCCTCAGTGGTGAGGTTCGCCTGCGATACGCCGCAAGGTCCGTCCCGTGAAGGCAGGGGAATAATGTCGGAAAGGGCAGCCGGTGTGCCTTTTACCTGTCAATCAAGATTTAGCTTTACACAATGTAACAGCGTTTCAATCAAGGGTGGGGTTGCGATTGTGCAAGAACACTCCAGCTGTGACCGGTCGAAAACGATTCGATGTCCGGATATCAGGATACGGTGGCAGTTCATGCCGGATCACGGGGAAGGGTGCGCGCAAAAAAACAGCAGGATAAACGAAAGGAGGAACTGGTATGGTAGGAATTACTTCCTACGGGGGGTACATCCCCCGTTACAGGCTGAGCAGGATGGTCATCGTCCAGAATATGGCCTGGTATTTCCCTGTCATTATGGCGGTTGCCGGGGGGGAAAAAGCGGTTGCCAACTGGGATGAAGACTCTGTCAGCATGGCTGTCTCTGCCGCCTATGACTGTATGACGGGAAAGGACAGAAAGGGGCTTGACGGGCTTTATTTTGCATCCACTACGATGCCCTTCGCCGACAGACTCAATGCGGGTATCGTCGCCGCGGCACTCAATATGCGCGAAGACGATGTGACGAATGCGGATTTCTCGTCGTGCATGAAAGCCGGCACCACTGCCGCGATTTCTGCACTGGGGGCAATAGAGGCGGGAACGAAGAATAACGTGCTTGTCGTGGCATCGGATCAGCGCCGGACCAAGATGGCTACCATGTTTGAGATGTTTTTCGGCGATGGTGCGGCGGCGGTGCTTTTCGGTAATGACGATGTGATTGCCGAGTTCAAGGGCAGCTATTCCGTCAATTGCGATTTTATCGACCACTACAAGGGCTATGGCAAGGAATTCGATTACGGCTGGGAAGAGCGATGGGTGAGGGATATCGGGTACGGCAAGATTATTCCCGAAGCGATCGCCGGTTTTCTCGCAAAGACGGGGACACAGATCGGGGACTTCGACAAGGTGATCTATCCCTGTTATTTCGGCGGTACCCATAAGGGCATCGCAAAAAAACTCGGAATCGACAAGGAGAAAACGCAGAACAACCTCCATGCCGTCTGCGGCGACACGGGCACGGCTCATCC
>CAYTUH010000320.1:0-3772 GCA_964441165.1 uncultured Syntrophaceae bacterium | reverse complement strand
CCTGGGCATCCTGTCCTCGATGCTCTCGAGCTTTCTCGACCGTTCCGTGAATGCCGATACGGTCGTCTGCGGCGAGGTAGGATTGACTGGGGAAGTAAGGGGTGTGGGACAGATCGAGTCCCGCCTCAAGGAAGCCGTCAGAATGGGGTTTACCCGCTGCATACTGCCCAAAAGCGGCGCGGGGAAAGTGAAAGCGGACCCTGCCCTGGATGTCATCACCATCGCCAATATACGTGACCTGATGGAATATCTCTTTTGAAGGAGTTCCCGAAGGAAGCGTCGGGGCGATGCGTGACGAGTGCCCGCCGCGATTGTCCCTGAACGCCATGCCGATGGTCCCGCAGAGTACCCTTGATTTCAAAAAATAGGGATAAAAACCTCCTGCGGGGTTGCATTTCTGCCCACGGGGCGGTAAGAAGAACAAAGATCAGGGAGAAAATACGAGAGAATCCCGGGATATTATGGAACGCTCCGGCGGCATCGCCGGTCTTTTCAGGATCGGTCCTGAGGGGCGGGCGGATTCTCTCCTGACAGGAAATATCAATTGGAAGCGGTCAGACTCCAGCACTCCCGCTACGTCATTTCACACAGGTTTTTTCAAACGACCCGCATGATCGAATCGTCCCCCGGGAGCGCATTCTGTGCCTGTCATTGCGGCATCCCTGTCAGTCGGTCGTTTCCGAAACCAGAGGCGTCCTGAACCGTCAGCCCGTTCATTGAAGAGGAAGATATGATGAAATCCGAACGTGATGGTGTCTATTCCCATCTTCTGTTGTGTCTCTGCTTCGGCATTGCCATGGGACTGCTCGAAGCAATCGTGGTGGTCTATCTGCGGACCCTTCACTGTCCCGAAGGCTTTGCCTTTCCCCTCGTATCGATCGCGCCGCAGATACTCTCCACGGAGTTTCTGCGGGAACTTGTCACGATCGTCATGATTGCCATTGTGGCGATAATCGCCGGCCGGAACTACCTTCAGAAATTTGCCTACTTCCTCGCCATCTTCGGGGTCTGGGATATCGCCTACTATCTGTTTCTCAGGGTGTTTCTGGACTGGCCGCCATCGATCCTTACCTGGGACGTGCTCTTCCTGATTCCCCTTCCCTGGGTGGCGCCGGTGCTGGCCCCCCTTATCTGCGCCGTGATGATGATACTCATGTCGCTTTCCATGCTATTCCTGCAGTCCCGGGGATACCGGGTAGCCATCGGGTTCGCCGAATGGGTCCTGTTGCTGGTCGGGGTGGCTATCGTGATGGCGACCTTTGTCTGGGATTTTACGGCGATTGCTCTCGGGAACGGACTGCTTTCGCAGCTCGGGTCTCTCGCCGAAAACGAGCTTTTCAGGGACCACGCGGCGGAATATCAACCCTCCTACTACAACTGGCTTCTCTTTGCCTGCGGGCAGATTTTTATCGTGGGGGGCATCGGTTCCGTGGTGAACCGGGCGCGTGCACGGGGCCGCGGCGGCAGAATCGCATAAGGGCGGAGGCAAACCCGGGAAGGGATGATTCAGCCGATTCCCAGTTCCTCCGTCCGGGCGGTGACCCGGTCTCTCACCGATTCACTCATGCTGATGTCGTCGGGCCAGGGACGCCCGTGTCCTTCCCGTGGTCCCTTCTTCGTGGCGTCGACGATGACCCTGTCGCCGGAACGAAGGATGTCACGCGACGGATCCACGTTGTTGAAGGCCTTCCAGAGAACGAGGGAATTGTCCTGGAGGCATACCTCCGTATCGTAGAGAATGCAGATACCCCGGGGAAGTGGCGGCTGTAGCGCCTCTATCACCTCGATGAAACAGCGGGACAGTTTCTCCTCACTCTTGCGAACCCGCAGGAGCCTGAGAGGCAGAGCGCTGTCAGGGAAAACCGTCCTCAACTCGAGAAAATCCCTCTCCCGTGCCTGCAGGGGGGTAAGGATCGCCGCTTCGCCGTCACCGGCCGGCGCAGTGATGGTCTCCCGGCGCTCCTCGCCGACGACGCGTGCCGTGGCATCGATGCCGATCTTCGATCCGAAAAGGGGCTGCGGTGCCGAATGATCGAGGACCTCGAGGATGCCCTCGGTGCAGATGACGTCACGGCGGAGATCAACGGTGTCGAGGATGTGCCTGAGCAGGGCCGCGCCATCCTTCAGGAGGGCGGCATCGTCGATGACGACGATCGATTTGGCGAAACTCATCTGCCCCGTACCCCAGAGCCCGTTCATCACTTTCCGGGCGTGGAGCGGGTATTCCTTGTCGATTGCCACGACGACGATATTGTGGAAGACGCCCTCCCAGGGCATCCAGTAGTCTCTGACTTCCGGCATGATGCTCCTGAGGAGGGGGAGAAAGATCCGTTCCGTGGCGAGGGCCAGGTAGCAGTCCTCCATGGGCGGGCGCCCCACGACGGTGGCGCTGTAGATGGGATTTTTGCGGCGGGTGAGGGCGGTGAGATGAAAGACGGGATAGTCGTCTTCCAGGGAATAGTATCCCGTATGATCGCCGAAGGGCCCTTCCCGTCTCCGTTCGGCGGGGTCCACGTATCCTTCCAGGACGAATTCCGCTTCCGCCGGTACCTCGATGTCAACGGTGACACCCTTGACCATCACCACCGGTTTCTGCCTGATAAATCCCGCCAGGAGCATTTCGTCGACACCGCGCGGCATGGGCGCCGTCGCGGCGTAGGTGACCGCCGGGTCCGTTCCGACGGCGACGGCCACTTCCATCCGTGTTCCCGCCTTCCGGTATTCGTTGAAATGGTGCGACCCGTCCTTGTGGATGTGCCAGTGCATCCCCGTCGTCCTGCCGTCGTAGACCTGCATGCGGTACATTCCTGCGTTCCGCCTGCCGTCGGCGAGTCCCCTGGTGAAGACGAGGGGCAGCGTGATGAATCTTCCGCCGTCCTGGGGCCAGCAGTGCAGGACGGGCAGTGCCGTGAGATCGATATCATCACCCGTCATGACCACCTCCTGACAGGGAGGTGACGAGAGCTTCTTTGTCTGCGGAATATACCGGGCGTAGGACATTGCTTTCGGAATAAAGCTCAGTTTTTCCCGGAGGGAGCGTGGCGGTGCCTGGTCGAGGGTGGCGCGGAGCCGGTTCCCCAGATCATCGAGGGTGTCGCATCCCAGGGCCATGGCAATCCGCCGGGCACTGCCGAAGGCGTTCGTGAGGACCGGAAAATCGGAACCCTCCACCCTTTCGAAGAAGAGCGCCTTGCCGCCGCCCGGCTTTTTCGATTCGCGGTCCGTTATTTCCGTTATCTCAAGGATGGGAGAGACCGGTGCCGCAATGCGCAGGAGTTCGCCGACGTCGTCCAGCGCCGCCACGAACTCCCGGAGATCTTTATACCATGTCTTCACGCTGTCGTTTCTCCGCGATCAAGAGATGAGCAATCCCGAAAAAGAGGGACCGTGTGGTTACTACGGCAAGGCCCTTTGCATTCATCTGCGCCGCCAGGGCCTCCGGGGCAAGAAATTCCAGTACCGAGTCCCGGAGATACCGGTAGGCGGAAAAGTCGCCCGACATGATTCCTCCCGCCAGGGGAAGCACCCGCCGGAAATAGAGGAGATAGAGCCATCGTACCGGGGCGAACCGCGGAAGAGAGAATTCGAGGACCGCCATTCTGCCCCCTCCCTTGAGCACCCGCCGTGATTCATCGAGGAACGTGCCGATATCGGCCATGTTTCTGATGCCGAAGGCGACCATGAGACGGTCGAAACATTCCTTCCGGAAGGGCATGGTCAGGGCGTCCCCTCTGATCAGGAGCAGCGGTGCCTCTGCCGGCATCTTCTCCCG
>CAYTUH010000319.1:372-3783 GCA_964441165.1 uncultured Syntrophaceae bacterium | reverse complement strand
CCGCGAAAGCGGGAGTCCATAACTGCCTTATAATACTGGATGACCTGTCAGGAACTGAATGACAAAGCAGAGAAAAAACGAATTTTTGCGAGAACGTCATGTTTATGTCCCTTTTAAAACCGCCGACAAACCGGCGGGCCACTTTGCCATTGTTTTTACTTTGTGCCTATGTGACTTTGGAACTCTGTGCCTATCTTTTAACATTGACAAACACCCCCAAAAGTGCTTTTTTATTGACGCTTTTCAAGTAAGAAATAATTTTATTAAAAACAAATGAATGGAATGAAGGCTGATACGCTTTTTGGCATGCGTCTATCAGGGTTTTGCGATTCGGGTGATATTGTGAAGCATACTGAGACAGAGGAGAGAAAGGGAGATAATTCAAAAATCAAGACCTGACCCCAAACTTTCGGGGAAAGGGGTCAGGTCTTGAATTGTGAATTCCCTTGTGCTGTAGATCCTCCATGATACGCCCACTCAGAATAGAATTCCCCGGAGCCCTCTCTCATGTTACCGCCCGGGGCAATGAAGGGGATGTGACCCCATAATCTAACTTGTAAGGCCGGCCGGAAAAGTTACGAGAGATGGATAAAGAAATTTTACTATGAGGAAGAGTCGATGGGTCGATTGTATCTTCGAGTGGTAATTCTAATCTTTGTAACATTGAATGCAGCAACCGCTTTCGCAAATGTCCCTTTTTCGATTGAGCAGATTCTGAGTGCGCCCTTTCCTTCCGATATGGTTGCCTCACCGAAAGATTCAAAGATTGCCTGGGTTTTTAATGATAAGGGCGTCCGGAACATCTGGGTTGCCGAAGCACCCGATTATTGCGGTCGACAACTGACGGCGTATCGTGAAGATGATGGACAGGTCATAACCGGTATCCACTTTTCTCCTAACGGGCAAAACCTCGTCTATGTCCGAGGCGGCGATGCGAATCAACAGGGTGAAATTCCCAATCCTCTGGTAAGTCCCGATGGTTACGAGCAGGCAATCTGGACAGTTCCGCTCACCGAAGGAGGACCTCGGTGCTTGGCTGAAGGGAAGTCACCCACGATATCGCCGGATGGGTCTCGCGTGGCGTTCATAAAGGATGGGCAGGTCTGGATTGCGTCACTAAGTGAAGACGTCGAACCGAAACAACTCTTCAAGATACGCGGCAGTGCGGATTCGTTAAACTGGTCTCCTGACAGCTCACGTCCCAAACTTGCCTTTGTAAGTACACGGAACGATCACAGCTTTGTTGGAATATATGACTTTGCCCCACATACAATTCGTTACCTCGATCCGAGTGTCGATCAGGATGGAAATCCGACATGGTCGCCGGATGGCCGGGAAGTTGCGTACACACGGATTCCTCACGAACGTTACCACATTCCTTTGGTACCAAAAAGAACCGGTTTCCCCTGGTCGATACATATTGCCGATGTGACGACAGGCAGAGGGCGTCAGATCTGGAAGGCATCAGAGGGTGCGGGCAGTGTCTTTCGAGGCGTCTCGGCGAACAGGCAACTCTTTTGGGGCAACGGGAACCGTCTGGTATTTCCCTGGGAAGGGGATGGATGGACTCATCTTTACTCTGTTTCAACTCAGGGTGGAAATCCGCTCCACTTGACGCCCGGTACGTTCGAGGTACAGTTCGTCTCGATGACGCCCGACCGGCAGGAGATACTCTTTTCATCAAATCAAAATGATATTGACCGGCGGCATATCTGGCGGGTATCCATTGCTGGTGGACCTGCTCGGGCTGTCACCTCGGGGACCGGTATTGAGTGGGCGCCCGTCATGACGGCAGGAGATCGAACGATAGCCTTGTCAGGTTCGACCGCCACCCGTCCCGCACATCCTTATCGGTTGACAGCCAATGGTACGATGAAATCCCTTGCCCCCACCTCAATTCCCGATGATTTTCCTTCCGGGTATCTGGTTGAGCCGAAACTGGTAATATTTGCTGCCCCCGACGGCATGGAGCTCCACGGGCAACTTTTCCTGCCTCCCAACCACAGACCGGACACTCGCTACCCAGCCGTCCTCTTTTTCCATGGAGGGCCCCAACGACAGATGTTGCGGGGGTTCCACCATGCAGACTACTACCATAACGCCTATGCCCTCAACCAGTATCTGGCAAATAAGGGATATATAGTCTTCTCAGTCAACTTCCGAAGCGGTATCGGTTATGGCATGGAATTTCGTGAAGCGCTCAACTACGGTGCAGGAGGGACAAGCGAATTCAATGATGTTGTGGGGGGCGGATTATATCTGCGCGGTCGATCTGATGTCGATCCGGACCGCATCGGACTCTGGGGCGGTTCATACGGCGGGTATCTGACCGCTTTAGGCTTATCGCGTGCATCGGATCTCTTCAGGGCCGGTGTGGACATACATGGTGTACATGACTGGAACGTCGTTATTCGAAATTTCGTCCCCTCTTACGATGCCGAGGGCCGCCAGGAAACGGTGACGCTTGCATTTGAATCGTCGCCCATGTTTTCGCTGGATGATTGGCGTTCTCCCGTGCTCCTGATTCATGGAGATGATGACCGCAACGTACCTTTCAGCGAAACCGTCAACTTGGTTGAGGAATTGCGCAAACGTGGCGTCTACTTTGAACAGGTGATATTCCCTGACGAAGTACATGGCTTTTTGAAGCATGCAACCTGGATCGCTGCCTATCGGGCGACGGCTGATTTTCTTGAGCGAATGTTGAAAGCGGAAAAAAAGAGAAAAGAATTTTGGGGTCAGGTCTTGAATTGAGGATGAGAATGGGGAGGATGGGGGTCAGGTCTTGAATTGTGAATATCCTTATGCTATAGAGCCTTCATGACACGCCCACTCAGAATAGAATTTCCCGGAGCCCTCTATCATGTTACCGCCCGGGGTAATCAAAAGAATGCGATTTGGCATGACGATGCCGATCGTCGTGCGTTTCTGGACATTTTTACCCGGGTCGTCGATCGATGCAACTGGGTCTGTCATGCCTATTGCCTCATGGACAATCACTATCACCTGGTGATCGAGACGCCGGAGGGGAATCTGTCCTACGGCATGAGGCAGCTCAATGGCATCTATACGCAGTGGTATAATCGTCGGCACCATTCGGTAGGTCATATTTTTCAGGGCCGGTTCAAATCGATTATCGTTGAGAAGGAAAGCTATATTCTCGAACTCTGCCGGTATGTGGTGTTGAATCCCGTCCGGGCGGGTATGACCGGTGATCCGCAGGCGTGGCAGTGGAGCAGCTACGGAGCAACTGCGGGACTAAGTTCGGTGCCTGCATTCTTGACAACCGGCTGGCTCTTATCGCAATTTTCGTCTGAGAAGCGGAAAGCTCAGAAAGCCTATCGCGCCTTTGTACATGCTGGAATCGATCAGTTCGAGTCCCCATGGAAACATCTCAAAGGCCGATTTGTT
>CAYTUH010000319.1:0-362 GCA_964441165.1 uncultured Syntrophaceae bacterium | reverse complement strand
GACCGTTTCGTGGATCGCATCCGTGGCATCATCGATGAGGGGGAACCGCTTCGCGAGGTGCCGAGAACGGAGCGGCTGATCGGAAGACCTGCGCTCTCGGAGCTTTTTCCCGTGAGCTGGAAGGGCACAAAGGAAGAGCGAAACCGTCACTTATACGATGCTCATGTCAAGTACGGGTATACGTTGAGTGAAATAGGGAATCACCTGAACCTGCATTATTCGACGATCAGCAAAGCGCTGAAACACACTGAGGAAAAGGAGAGAAGGGGCGATAATTCAAAATTCAAGACCTGACCCCACACTTGCTTGTGGCAGAAAAAATATGGGTATTGAACCGTTCATTGCAGGGTAGGCGAAAAAGC
>CAYTUH010000318.1:0-3787 GCA_964441165.1 uncultured Syntrophaceae bacterium | reverse complement strand
GATTGCAGATCGAAATGAATCTGCAGGGCCTCCTCGGGATTGACATGGTGATCCTGCATGAACCACCGCGGTTCGTAGGCACCGATGGGGATGGCCGCGAGATCAAAAGGACCAAACCGCCTTCCGATGTCTTTGTAGACCGGCGAATAGCCGCAGTCACCAAGGAAAATAAACCGAAAATCCTTGGTTTTGACAACCCAGCCTGCCCAGAGCACATCATTACTTGAAAAAAGGCTCCGCTTGCTCCAGTGATGCATGGGAACGGCGATGAAATCGAACATGCCAATTTCATAGTGCTCCCACCAGTCACATTCAATGACTCGCGCTATCCCGAGGTCGTCGAACCATGCCTTCATTTTCAAAGGCACAATAAACAGGGTTTTGTCGCCCCCTTTCCGTGCGGCCAGTTGCTCAATGGTGTCTGTGTCCAGATGGTCATAATGGTTATGAGAAATGAGCACCACATCGATGGGAGGGAGGTCCTCCATTGCCAGTCCCGGCGGCGTCACCCTTTGAGGCCCCATCCACTGCACCGGCGACGCACGATCGGAAAAATGGGGGTCCGTGAGAATATTCATACCCTTTATCTGAATCAGCAACGTCGAGTGGCCCACCCATGTGGTGGTGGTACGGGTGCGGTTCGATTGCAGAAAGGCCGGATCATTCTCTGCCAGGGGGAAGTGATACTCATCGGGGCCAGCGGCATCCGAACTGATACGCTCAAACCGCCATTTCAGAAAATCGCCGATGCCTTTGTCCCTGCTTCCGTAGATGTTCTGAAAACCTTCCTCGGTATGGTGGGAAGGTCCGGCAAAGGCGGCACCGGACAAAAGCACCGCCAAACAAAGGCAGAGCGCTATGGGCAGCCTGCACCATGGACCATGTAATTCCTTCCGAAAAAAAACCACGGCATCCTCTCCTCGCGTCACGAAATGAGTGTCTCGTCCCCACCAAGCCTCGCCAGGAATCGAAGCATGTGGCGCGCTTCACAGGGCATCATCCATTAAATTGTGCATCCGATCCGATACGTCAAGGATACAGGAACGATATACCATCTCACTGCCGGAGGGTACGGTCAGACAATTTCTTCGGCATAGAGGTCATAGATATCGGCATTGATGATACGGCAGCGCAGGATCTGGCCCACCTTTCTTCCCGGGGCGTTTACATAGGTAATGCCGTCGATATCGGGCGCCTGTCGCCGCAGGCGGCCGATATGAGTATAGTCGGGGATATCGGAGGCTTCCTCGAGTATTATTTCGTCCTCCCCACCAATAAGGCCCTGATTGATCTCCTGCGAAATATGCGACTGTACTTCCATGACGGCCTTTCGTCTCTCTTCCTTTACCGCTTCCGGCACATGACGAGGAAGCCGGTCCGCCTTCGTTCCCTCTTCCCTTGAATAGGTGAAGGCGCCAAGATGATCGAACCTCGCTTCCTGCACAAAATCGAGCAGGCGATTGAACTGCCCCTCCCCTTCCCCGGGGAATCCGACGATCAGCGACGTACGCAGGGCCAGACCGGGGATGGCCGCACGGGCATCATGGATGAGTCTTCTGATATGCGCAGCACCCACTTTCCTGTTCATCGATTTCAGGATATCGTCGTCGATATGCTGGATCGGCAGATCGATGTAAGAACAGATTTTTTCCGTCTCCGCCATCGCCGCACACACCTCGTCGGTCATACTGGCCGGGTGCGTGTAGAGAAGCCTGATCCACCGGATACTCTCGATGGATGCCATATCACGCATAAGAAGGGAAAGCGGAGTCCCTTTGTTCAGGTCCATCCCGTATAACGTCGTTTCTTGGGCCGTCAGGATGATCTCCTTGACGCCGCGGGCGGCAAGTGCTTCGGCCTCGGCCAGGATATCGGCAGGGTTTCTGCTTCGGAAGGGCCCCCTCACCAGGGGGACTACGCAATAGGAGCAGTGATTGGAACAACCTTCGGCGATTTTGAGGTAAGACCGGTGACCCGGCGCCGACAGAAGGCGGGGATGGGATGCATTCATGAGAAAGGTCGGTTTTTCCACCACGGCACGCCGCATCGGCGGTCCGGCCGATTCAAGATTCGAGATATGGCGAACGATATGAGGAACTTCGTTAATGCCCAGAAAGAGGTCAACCTCCGGGATTTCCTTTTCTAGGGTGCTTCCGTATCGCTGCGGAAGACAGCCCGTCACCACAAGGTGGCGGCACCTGCCTCTCTCCTTCATCGATGCCATGGCGAAGATTACATCGACGGCTTCTTCCTTTGCCGGAAGGATAAAGGTGCAGGTATTGACGATGATGATATCGGCATCATCGGGACGGGACAGGATATGATACCCGCCCTCCTGGAGAAGGGCGGCCATAACCTCCGAATCGACAAGATTCTTGGGACAGCCGAGGCTGATGATGTGGACGTTTTTCTTCAACTTATTCAGGCAATTTCCCAGCCAGCACCTTGCGGGGTTTCGCCCCGTCGGAGGGACCGACCACCCCTTCCGCTTCCATTCGTTCTATGATCCGGGCCGCCCTGTTGTATCCTATTTTCAGATACCGCTGCACCAGCGAGATGGATGCCTGCCCCAGATCGGTCACCAGTTCCACCGCTTCGTCATATTTCTCGTCAAACTCCTCGTCCCCCTGGTGTCCACCCCGTTCCTCGGGTTTGAACTCGGCAATCGAATCATCGTAGGAAGGACTGCGCTGCTGTTTCACGAATTCCACGACCCGCTGGATCTCGGCATCGGACACGAAGGCGCCGTGGATACGGGTGAGCCTGGACAACCCCGGCGGGATAAAGAGCATGTCGCCGGCACCGAGCAGCTTTTCCGCACCGAGCTGATCGAGAATGGTCCGGGAATCGACCTTCGATGATACCTGGAAGGATATGCGGGTGGGAAAGTTCGCCTTGATGATCCCCGTAATCACGTCCACCGAAGGCCGCTGCGTCGCGAGGATAAGATGGATCCCCGCCGCCCGGGCCATCTGGGCAAGACGGGTCAGCGATTCTTCCACGTTGCGCTGCGCCACCATCATGAGGTCGGCCAGTTCGTCGATAACGATAATGATATAGGGAAGCCGTTCCGGCGGCGCCGGTTCCTCACCGACATCTTCGCCCGCCGTCTCGGTCTGTTTCACTTCGCCCGTAATCAGCCCTTTTTCGACATGCTTGTTATAGGCTTCGATACTCTTGACCCCCGATTCGCCGATAAGCCGATAGCGGCGCTCCATTTCCGCCACGGCCCACTTCAAGACGAGGGAGGCCTTCTTTGGGTTGACCACCACGGGGTGCAGGAGGTGGGGGATCCCCTCGTATCCGGACAGCTCCAGACGTTTGGGATCGATCATGAGAAATTTCACCGCCTCCGGCGTCGTCTTGAAAAGGATACTGCAAATCATGGCGTTCAGCGATACGCTCTTGCCTGAACCGGTGGTGCCGGCGATAAGCAGGTGGGGCATTTTCGCCAGATCGGTGACGACGGGATTGCCCACAATATCCTCGCCCAGGGCGATGGGAAGTTTCATTTTCGTTTCCAGGAACTCGTCGTTATCGAGCACATCCCTCAGGTGAACCAGTTCCCGCCCCTGATTCGGAATCTCGACACCGATCACCGCTTTGCCCGGGATGGGTGCAATAATGCGCACGCTCTGGGCCTTCAGGGCCATGGCCAGATCATCGGCGAGGTTTGCCACCTTGTTGATCTTCACTCCCGGCGCGGGCTCCAGTTCATACATGTTGACGACGGGCCCCGGTTTCACCTCCACCACTTTTCCCTCGACACCGAAATCTCCCAGTTTCT
>CAYTUH010000317.1:1902-3833 GCA_964441165.1 uncultured Syntrophaceae bacterium | reverse complement strand
TTTTGACTTTTTTCGAGGTCATCACGTTTCATCCTTGATTAAACCGGCCGCAGGCCGGCGGCTGGGCTTACTTCTGGCTTCTGTCTTCTTTTTTCTCGAACAAGCTTCCAGCTTTTTCAGTACACTTTCCCCATTCCATGCCGTGTTCCCAATACTTCCAGGGTGTCGTTGACCACGAAGAAGGCCTCGGGATCTTCGTCCAGAATGAGCTGCTTCATCTTCGGGAGTTCCATGAGGGTGGTGATGGTGAAGATGACTTTCTTGTCATGGTGCGAGAAGGCACCTTCTCCCTTGAGGAAGGTAACGCCGCGTCCCTCGCTGGCAAGGATGCGCTGGGCAATCTCGTCGGCATGGTCGGAGACGATCATGATCGATTTTCTCCTGTTGAATCCGGTGAGGATGGCATTGACTACCTTGCCGCTGGTGAACATGTAGACGATGGAATAGAGGGCCGTTTCGATGTCGTGCAGATAGGCGCCTGAGGCAAGGATGAGCGCGTTCGAGGCGAACAGGATGGCGCCGATCTGGAATCCGAACTTCTTGTTCATGAAGACTGCCAGTATGTCGAGACCTCCCACG
Organism: uncultured Syntrophaceae bacterium; assembly: GCA_964441165.1. Classification (GTDB taxonomy): domain Bacteria; phylum Desulfobacterota; class Syntrophia; order Syntrophales; family UBA2210; genus CAYTUH01. Next base: position 3,254 of record CAYTUH010000317.1, on the reverse strand, counting down.
GACCCGTAGGAACGCAGGATCAGACCGGCTCCAGCGCCGCAGATGCACCCCGCCAGCAGGGCCGCGAGCATGGGGTCCTGAATGGCGGGGATGTGGGGGTGAATCATCGTGGCGGCCCAGGAAAGAAAGACCATCCCGAAAAGTGAATAAAACATGAAACGTCGGCTGATGGTAAACCATCCGAGAATCATAAGCGGGATGTTGAGACAGAAGTAAATGAATCCGACACCCAGGACCGGGGTAAAATAGTGCGCCAGCAGTGAGATACCCAGAACTCCGCCGGTGAGAAAACCGTGAGGGACGATTACCCCGTTGATGCCGATCGCGTAAATGATGCTGCCGATTGAAATCAGACCGATATTGAGGGCCAGATCCTTTGACTGGAGAAACAGTTTCCTGACTTCGGTCCCGATGGCACCCATTGTCATGACTTTCATGAAAACAAAATCCTTCTTTCCTGCAACGATAAAAGCTGTGCTAACTAATGCATTCATCGGCGAAAGTCAAGGGGAAAGGAGTGCCAAAGTGACAGAGTTCCAAAGTTCCTGAGTAAAGGCACAAAGGGACAGAGGGACAGAGGCACAGAGGGAAAACAGTGCCAAAGTACCATAGTACCAAAGTTCCAAAGTGAAAAATAAAGACACAGAATCAAAACAAAAACTGGATTCCGGACATCCGTTGATACGGATTCCGGAATGACAGAGTTGTCGCTTTGTAAATGTCTTTGGTACTTTCGTGGTTTTAGCTGAAAGCTGACGGCTGAGAGCTGACAGCTTGAAATGGCACAGAGGTCCGGAGGCACACAGGCACAGAGGGAAAGCGAAAGAAGTACCAAGGCGAACTTCCCTCTCCTGGCGGGAGGGATGTCTTTCTGCGCTTATCAGCGCAAGGCCTGATGAATCAGGCCGCTACATTCGGGATTGATGGATTAGTGAAAACCGAGTAGCAGAGTAGCAAGGTTCCTGAGTTCCAAAGTACCTGAGTAAAAAACGGTTTTGGGTTTCGAGGAATGAGTAGTACCAATACCACGAAGTCATTGCGAGACCGCCCTTGGCGGTCGTGGCAATCTGTCTTTCATGTTTTAGCTGATAGCTTCTTCACTTCAAGTACGATTTTGTAGGCCTCTTTCCGGGAGAGGTGGGTTTCGTCGGCGATGAGGGAGGCGATGTCTTTCGTGGAAAGGCTCGCATCTTGGAGCAGCGCTTCTATCCTGTGCCGGACGGCATCGGGCGAAAGGACGGGATCTTCCTTTTTCTGTCCCGCCAGGATTACCGTGATTTCGCCCTTGATGGTGTCTCGTGCTTCCAGTTCCGCCAGTACGTCAGAGATGGTTCCCCGCAGGGCCTCTTCAT
>CAYTUH010000317.1:0-1892 GCA_964441165.1 uncultured Syntrophaceae bacterium | reverse complement strand
TGGATCTTGGTGAGTTCCCTTGTGACAACAATGTCCCGGTTATCGAAGGTGTCGAGGAATTCCCGGAGCAGTGACAGGAGTCTTCGCGGGGATTCGTAAAAGACCATGGTGGCCGGTTCGTTCCTGATCGATTCGAGGAACTGTTTTCTCTTGCCGCCACGGGGAGGCGGGAAGGCGTAAAAGACGAACCGGTCCATGGGGAGCCCCGAGACGCTGAGGGCGGCGATGACGGCGGCGGGACCCGGTATGGCGATGATTTCGATGCCGTGCTCGATAGCGGTCCGGACGAGGACGTATCCCGGGTCGGAGATGCCCGGGGTGCCGGCGTCGGATACAAAGGCAATGTCGCTGCCTTCATTCAGTTTTTCCATGAGCAGGCTGCTTTTCTGTGTTTCGATCTGATCGTAGAGGCTGGTGAGCGGTGTGGCGATACCATAGGCATTGAGGAGCTTCCTCGTCCGGCGCGTATCTTCCGCGGCGATGAGTGCGACCTCGCGGAGTATTCGGATCGCCCGCATGGTGATGTCCTCGAGGTTGCCGATGGGCGTGGCGACGATATAGAGTTTTCCTTTGTTCATGAGAACTCCCTTGCTTGTCCTGACCGCGGCCATGATACTTGATGGCTTCGTAAAAAGTCCAATTGATTCTTCTCATTTGAGTGGATGAGTCGTACTTGCCGGTTTGTCATTGCAAGCGACCAGAGGGAGCATGGCAATCTCATGTTTCCAATATGAATGTGAGATTGCTTCTGTCGTTTGACTCCCTCGCAATGACATTGCAACACAGCCTCCGAGGGGAGGGGAGAAAGAAGATTTTGCGAGTGCAGCAAACCCCTCACCGTATGTGTTTGTAAAAAAATCAATTCAGGTATAGTATGTCATTCCGTGCTTGACAGGTCATCCAATTTTATCAGGTACTTCTGGATTCCCGCATTCGCGGGAATGACAGGGTTAGCGTTCATACCTCTCAACGCTGTTCCGTTACATTGAAACCTGGACCTTTCTTTCTGTCATTCCGGAATCCGTGCCAGCGGATATCCGGAATCCATTCCCTGGATTCCCGCGTTCGCGGGAGTGACACCGTATTTGACTTTTCGCAGGAAACTTGAAACTAACTTTCCACCAGGTCGAAGGCGTTGGTGATGTGTTCGATCCGGTGACCGTCGGTCGTGAAGAGTATCGACAGGACATCAAAGCGGGCGTCCTGGTTCAGGAGGTCCTTTGCCTTTAAATAGCAGAGGGCGATCCGTGAAAGTTTGCGCTGCTTGTGGTGATCGACGGCGGCCTGGGGCTCGCCGAAACGGTCCGAACGCCGGCTCTTGACCTCGACGAAGACGATCACCCTTTTGTCACGGGCGACGATGTCGGCTTCTCCGAAGGGGCACCGGTAATTTCGTTCAATGATCCGATACCCTTTCCCACGCAGGTAGGCCGTGGCGATATCTTCACCCCTGCGGCCCGTTTCTTTCCGGTGTTCCGTCATCATTCCGATTTCAGTTTGAACGATTCCCGGTGGATCGCGCAGCGACCGAATTCCCGTATCGCTTCGCGATGTTCTTTTGTGCCGTAGCCCTTGTTTTTTCGAAAATTGTAATGCGGGTACTGGTCATGATATTCGTCCATGAGCCGGTCACGGGTGACCTTGGCGATTATGGATGCGGCGGCGATGCTGACGGAGAGGGCGTCGCCCTTGATGATCGTTTCCTGGGGAAGGGGGACGTCAATCCCGTTGATGCCGTCGATCAGGATGTAATCGGGAGCGGCTGAAAGACTGTGCACCGCCGTCTCCATCGCTCTCAGGGCGGCCCTGAGTATGTTGATTCTGTCTATGACGGAAGGGCCGATAACACCGACACCGACGGCGAGGGCGTCATCGTGAATGGTCGCGTATAA
>CAYTUH010000316.1:0-3843 GCA_964441165.1 uncultured Syntrophaceae bacterium | reverse complement strand
TGATCAGAGCCGATCACGCCCCCCAGCGACATGAAGGTATTGCCGATGACATGTCCCAGGATAATCGCCCAGAGCCCCATCCAAAGTCCCATGGGCGCAAGAAAGCCACCCGCCCATATCTCGGCAAGGGATATGGCGACGCCAGCCCAGAGAAGAAAGTAATCGACCCCGCCAAGGGTCCTTTGCGCAATCGCAACGGGTTTAATGTCCATATCGGTCAGACGCCTCTCATTAATAAAAACAGATCACCTTTTGCTGAATGATATCAGCCATAATACGCAGGTTCCGGTCGGTCATGTCGCACACCTTTACCACATCTTTATACAAACTGGAATCAGGAATGAGCGTTTCCAGAAGATTGGGCAGCCTTTCGAACCATGCGGTGCTGAAGGTCACATTTTTCTCGCCGGGGAAGATAGCCACATAAAAGATACGCATTTCCACCAGGTCCTGGAAAAAGTGCGTGCCGTAGGAAAGTTCGGGCATCAGATTGCCGTCGGAATAGGCGATTTCACCGAGAATCCGCACATTATTGATTTCGGAAAAATTGACGGGAATGCCGAGGGACGGCGTGGTGGAACCCCACCGTCCCGGCCCCAGAAGCATCACGGGAAGCTCTTCGCGATCGGTAATCTGCCGGTTGAGCCGACCCACGAGGCGCGCAATGTCATACTTCTTTGAAAGGGGCAGCTTGGTATAAAGAGACGGCTCGACATAGACAATCCGCTTAATCTGTTGAGAGATGCCGCCACCGAAAAAGTTTCCCGCCGATTCAAAGAATATTCTCTCTTCATCGGTATGATCGGGGAGTTCCACCCGTTTCTCCAGTCCGATGGTCTGAAGGGGGCGGCATTGAACGACATTGATCTTGAACTCGTCCTGTTCGGTAAAATTCACCGTGAATTCTATATCCACGGGATATTCGTAGATGGTTTCCAGCTTCTTCATCATGCGGTGCATGATATCCACGTAAGAGGTCTCCGAGAAGAATTCGTCGAAGGTTATGATCCAGGCTTCCTGGTCCCCTATCCCGAGGTTCCGGATGCGTTCGTTCGTTTCGTGATCCACGATTCCAAACCGGTCTATCCTCACATCGATCTTTTCACCCATGAGGCTGGTGATCCGTGATGTTTTCAACTCATTAGCTTCAAGGTCAAGAAGGTCGAGATCATGCTGGGAATATTTTCTCGTATCTTCCATCCCGCCGTGCGGTTTCAGCAGGGGATGATCCAGTGCGACGATGCGGGGATAATCTCCTTCCACCCGGTTCACCGCCCGGGTTCCAAGGCCGAAAACAACCCGGAGCATACCCGCCCGGGGGTCCATGTCCTTGTTCCAGATAAAGGTGTTGTAGGATGCACCCACGCCCGCCATGTCGGGAAAGAAATAGTGCTTGTGGTATGATCCGGAGACACGCTGGACCAGCAGGGCCATCTGTTCGTCCGCACCTTCAAGACCGCGCTGCAGGCGGTAGGACAGGGCGTCTTCGTTCATGGTGCTGGCATAAATCGTCCGCACCGCCTCCTCGAACCGGGCGTAACGTTCTTCAGGCGTTCCCTGATTCACGCAGAAAATGCTTTCATACTTCCCGGCGAAGGCATTACCGAAGGAATCTTCAAGCAGGCTGCTCGAACGGATGATAATCGGCGACTGGCCGAAGTACTCGAGCATCCGCATGAACTGTTCCCTGATTTCGTCGGGGAAGGTTCCCTGGCTCATCTTTTCCCGGAGCACCGAGGCGATCCTGAAGTAGCCGTCTTTCGTTTTCTGCTCAACCCTGAGCCGCCACCAGCCGTTCTGCACCAGGTAGGTGTAATAGACATCGGAACCGATATAGAAGGAATCGTGGGGTTCAAGGCAGCGCTGCCAGTCAAAGGAACGGTCCCGTTCCAGGATCTTGCGGGCCAGAAGCATTCCCGCCGATTTTCCGCCCAAAACCGGTCCCGACGAGGCGCTTCCGAATTTCCAGGAGATCGTCAAGGGAAAAGTTCTCCTTCACGAGAATTGACATTCGTGGTTCGCGGGTCATCATGATCCTGCAGATCTGATCGACCATTTCTTCCTGCTCTTCCGACTCCCAGGGTTTTCCCAGCAGTTCCTCGGCCTCCAGAAAGAGACGGTCCCAGTAATCGAGACGCTGCTCCGTCCGTTCCGGCTTCTGTTTTGAAATATCGGAAAACAACTTCGCCGCGTCGATGCTGTCGATAATGGGGACAAAGGCATCGTCTTCTTTCTTATGGGGGAGGAACATGGTGGGGGAATAGCGTTTCCACACTTTCAGGGGATGAACGTAGTAGTGGTCGCTCACGGAAAAGACGTCAAGAAGCACCTGTGTGGTCTCGCGGATACGGGCCACCGTCTGGAAGGAATGGCTTTCACGCATAATGGCAAAATGGGCTATCGTATCGAGCTCGAAAAGATAGGGGCAGGTAATCACAAAGAAATTACCGATCATCATGTCCGTTGCCCATGCCGAGAGAAGGTTCGACAGGCAGTCAAAGACGTAGTAGACGCCCTTTCCTTCCCGGGTGATAATATTGTAAACGTCCGTGGAGAAGGATTCAAAACCGCTGGCCGCATCGAGTCGGTACGTGACAATACTCTCGTGCGTTTCCACGATGGGTGCGTGATCGGCATACCGCATATAGACGATCCTCTTACCGTCCTCAAGGGCGCGTTTTACGAAGAAACTGATAAAATAGCGGTATTGATCAATCGTGTCGACCTGCCAGACCACGTTATCACCGATGCGCAGCCGGTCGATCACCCTGTCGAGAGCGTTCAGGCCCGATGTGGCAGGTTCGGGCACTCCGGCCCTGCCGGACCTCGATTTTTCGGCATCATGGGGGGCGCCGTCTTTCTCCTCTTCCGCCTGCTGGCGGTATCGAAGGGCCTGAGAGACCATGGAGGCTATCACGGTGAGAACGCGGAGATCTTCCTTCAGGGAAACAGACTCATCAAAGACCCTGTCGGCACTCAACGTACCGATGACTTCGTTCTCCATTTTTATGGGGACACAGATGAATGAAATATCCTTTTTGGCAAGATTGGCCCGTGCGCCCGTCCGGTCAAGGAAGCGCGGTTCCTCAGAAATATTGGGGACGATCATGCGACGCCCCGTTTCAACGACCTTTCCCACGACGCCTTCCCCGATCCGGTATCTGCCCCGCTCCCTCTGGGTTTCGGAAAGGCCGTGGGCCGCATCGATAATGATATCGCCGGTCCTGCGGTTGAGCAGGGTCATGAAACCCCGGTTCATCCCCATGTTCTTTTCCATCGCGCGCAGTATGGGACCGCCGATCTTTTTGAGATCCATACTCTGGCCCAGGATGCGGCTGATCTCCCAGAGAAGCTCTAATTCTCTGTGATTGATTGTAGTATCCTCTTTTTCACTCATTCCCCACTCCGGTCTGAAAATTAAATCTATATTATGAAAAACCGTGCCCTTTTCCGCAACAGATTATTACCCCCTGTTCCGGTAAATTTCCTGAAGCGGCCTGACTTGAAATGACGTCTCTCTCAGGGCCTTTATCGCGTTGACCATCGCTTCGGCACCCGATACCGTCGATACAAGCTGCAGGTTCCGCGATACGGCAGTGCTGCGGATTCTTATTTCGTCGCGCCGGGGTTTCGGTCCGCTGGGCGTGTTGATAAGAAGCACCACATCCCTGTTCTTGATATAGTCCATAAGGTTGGGACGCCCCTCGTCAAGGCGCGGCAGCTGCGAAACGGGCACGCCGTTCTCGAGCAGTTTGTGCGCCGTTCCCGGCGTCGAAAGAATATCGAAGCCCAGGGCAATGAATTCCCGGGCAATGGGAACAATCGCATCTTTATCAGAGTCCC
>CAYTUH010000315.1:0-3846 GCA_964441165.1 uncultured Syntrophaceae bacterium | reverse complement strand
CAAACTCGGCAATCGGCTATACAACTTGTTATATGGCGTTTGTCATCAATTATTTGCATACCAGTAACACTAATTTTGCTTATTGTTGCAATACCTTTTTGGGTAATTACTCGTGACGGGCATGGAATACTGACGCTCTCCGACAGCTCGACCTATGTGGGACAATGGAAGGCTAACCGGAGGAACGGACACGGCACGGCACTGATGCCCGGCGGAAGAAAGTATATCGGCAACTGGGTCAATGACCGCTGTGAAGGCCAGGGCTCGGAGATATTCCCCGAGGGTATGAAATACGAGGGAGAATATCTGGACGGAAAATTTCATGGCCGTGGTATGCTCCTGCTGCCGGACGGAAGAAAATATACCGGTGAGTTCCGCAAAAGTCTCTTCAACGGACAGGGTATCCTCGAGTTCAAGGAGGGCGACCGTTATGAAGGCGACTTCAAGGAAAACAAGTACCACGGCAAGGGAACCATGACGATGGCCGACGGCAGAAAATACACCGGCCAGATGGAAAACGGCCTCCCTCACGGGACGGGGGTAATGGAATTCTCCAGCGGCAAGAAATACGCCGGTGAATTCAGAAACGGCAGATTCGTGGGAAACAAATATTGATGGACCCTTTGAAACCGGGCATTGCGAGAGCAAACCAAAGCAGGGGCGAGGCGTGGCGGACCGTGACGAAGCATTCTCGAATGAGCCGTCAGCTATCAGCAAAAAACTTTAATACGATTGCTTCGCTCTGCTCGCAACGAAAACTTTTGGGACCTTTACGGAACCGGCAACAATGAAAACCCCTCAGCAGGGTGAAGAGAGGCCGCGGGCGCTGACGTCTTTTTGACCCCTGCACGGCAACAGGAACATGACGGGAATTACCATGAACGATACGCACTCACTCATGCACAAATCATTCTTCAACGCACGCAAAAAGGAAAGCGTTGAATTCCACTGGAAGGAAAGCGCCTTCGACGGCGAAGGTTCCTGCATCTGTCCCAACGGCTCACGGTACAGCGGGCTCTTGAAAGGCGGACTTTTTCACGGAGAAGGGATCTTCACCTGGCCCGACGGCAGCCGCTATGAAGGCCAGTGGAGCAAAGGAATGCCTCAAGGCAAAGGAATCATGGTACTGTCCGAGGGATACCGCTTCGAGGGAGAGTGGCAGCACGGCAGGGCCGAGGGAGAAGGCCAGGAAACGCTGCCCGACGGCGGGCAATACAGGGGGCTGTGGAAGAATGGCCTCAAAAACGGTCTCGGTGAAATGACATATGCCGACGGCAACAAGTATACCGGCGAGTGGAAAGACGACATGTGCCACGGGAAGGGAATCCTTGCCTTTTCCGACGGTTCCCAGTACGAAGGCGAGTGGCGGGAAAGCTTCATCATCGGCGAAGGCATCCTCACCTCGACCGACGGCAAGAAATACCGGGGCGAGTGGAAAAAAGACGGATTCAAAATTATCCACCGCATCGCATCGACGGGTACGAAAAGAAAATAAGCTCTCAGCGGTCAGCTACCAGCAATCAGCAAAAAACCAAAAACTTAAACACCTTTCACACGACAATGCTGTCATTCCGGAATCCGCGTCAGCGGATATCCGGAATCCATTGTCCGGATTTGCGCCTTCGCGGGAATGACTGACTACTTTACCCATGAACTCAAGAACTTACAAACTTATGAGCTCATCAGCACAAGAGATCGTCCATCCCTCAATCCTGATACAATGAAAACCTCCTGAATTTCAACAACCGCATACATTTGAAAGCTTGACCTCCAGGATAAACTGTCCTTCCGCTTCGGCAGCGTCAAAAATGTCTTGCACCAGAGAGAAAAGGTCTGTCTTCTGCCCTCTGATTTCGGTCGCGAATATGCCGGTGCTGTATTCAAGCCCGGATTTACGTATCAGGGAAAGGATTTTTTCGACCTTTTCGTTGACACGATCAGTTATTACAGGCACATAGCTTATCTGACAGGCAATTACTTTCTCCATGCCACACATATAAAGCCCCCCTTTTTCTCTTTCTTCAGTTTTTCCTCCATGCAAGAAGTAATATCGGCCTCGTCAGCATCGGGAGGAATGAACAGGCATTCTTTCATGGCGACCATATGCCGGGGTTTCAGCTTTTTTAAATCCTCGGGTGTGAAGAATCGTGCATGTTTAAACACGGTATCTTCCCTGAACGCGCGGGATGTATACAGTTTTCCCCAGTCACTCTCCCTGTTAATCGTTCCCATGATGATAGTACCGCCGGGTTTGCCTGCCCTGAACATCTCTTCCAACACCTTTTCGGGATCTTCGAGAAACTCGAAGACGGCCATGGAAAAGACACAGTCAAATGATTCATCGGCAAAGTCAAGACGATGTGCGTCCATGAGGATAAATTCTATATCCACCCCGTCGGCCGCAGCCCTCTTTTCTGCGATGGCGAGCATTTCTTCGGAGACATCAACACCCACGACACGGTAACCCCTCTTCGCAAGTTTGAGAGAAAAGTTCCCCGTACCACATCCGATGTCAAGAACGCTTTTTCCTTTCTCAAGAGAAAGCAGGCTGAAGGCGCACCCGGTTTCAACCTCATCCACGAACTTCCCGAGTTTCGTTTCATACCAGCTGTCATAGGCAGCCGCCTCTTTGTCAAACACTATCATAGCAATCACCTTATCGAACAACCATCTCTGCAATGTAACAATGACAACCGGACAGGCGGCTTCAGGCACCGGAACGGTTATTTTTCCTGTCCGGCGCCGGAGCGGTCCCCCTGCCCCTTTACCGGCTTTTTATCTCAAATATGTTGCCGGAATGGTCACGTATGAATAGGATGTCATCTCTCGATTCCCGCTCTATCTGTGTAACGGGAAACCCCATGGATTTTGCTTTTTTCATGATATCGTCCCTGTTGCCAACGGAAATGCAGATATGATTGTAGATGGGAGTCTGTTTCTTTTCCGTGAGAAACAATTCCATATTAAGATCGTCACCGGAGAGAAGCGTCACTGAAACCCTGTCGCCTGTACCGAAGAGTATTTCCGATAAATCCTCGTAGAGTTCGAATCTTCTTTCCTCGTTCAGCCCCAGCAGATCTTTGTAAAAGGCATCGATATCGCGTTCCTCGTTGATTGTTATTCCGATATGTTCAAGCATAGTGACCTCGCTTCCTGAAAACAGGAATGCACAATAACACAATTATTCCCGTTTAAGAATGTCCTCGTTCAGTTTCGGATTGTTTTGATGCATGAAGCCTGCGACGCCTCTCGCCGGTCAGGGGGATATAACCATGCCTGCAAGTTCTCCGCCGATTCGAACACACCGCGAAGGGGGATCAGAAACGGTAGGTCGCCCCGGCCGTGAGCACCCTGGTTTCGGCCGTGAGTTCCTTTGTCATGCGGTCGAGGGCATAATCACAGGTATCGTGTCCGGAAAGATAGACTTCTTTGGGACCGGCGGCATTGATGGCGGCAATGGTGCGGCTCAAATCATCGTCGGTAATCCGCTGCCATGGCGGTTTGCCCGTGCCGAAAATCGTCTGGACCTTGATGCCGGCGCGGTTGCCTCGCCCATCGGTAATGGGAAAATGAAGCCCTCCTCCCACGGCATAGAGAGGCTCGTCGGACAGATGTTTCACCATATTTAAAATTACTTCAATGGTCGGATGACCGCAGCCGGTAAAGACCACCAGACCCTTGCCCTTGACGCGGGCCACAAGTGCCTGTTCCTCCGTATGACCGAGCAGAAACAGTCTCCGTGCCAGAGGACCGGTAGATGCAATACCGGCAGTGAGAAGCTGCGGTCCTTCAACCAGCCGGGCGTCAAAGCCTTCGGCCCCTGCCTTATCAGGCAGGAAGCAGACC
>CAYTUH010000314.1:3314-3847 GCA_964441165.1 uncultured Syntrophaceae bacterium | reverse complement strand
ATGTGGACCTCCGGTGAAATATCATGGGCCGTGACAAAGAGTTACCTGATGTCCTCGGGGATGTCATCCATGTCTCTGACGGTCCCGTGTTCGGCGATGCGCTTCATCAGGTCCGGTGAATAGAATCCCCGCTCTTTGGCGATTTTTTCAAAGAGGGGGTGCACTTCGACCAGAATATCGTTATCCATGACCTGGCGCACATAGGAAAGGGCAAATATCGGTTCAACGCCGGAAGAGGCGTTGGCGATAAGCGAAATGGTCCCCGTTGGCGCGACGGTGGTGATGGTGGCATTCCTGACGGGCGGCTCGCCTCTCTTTTCAAAAGGAGACCCCGTGAAGTTCGGAAAATGGCCGCGCCTCTCCGCCAGTGCCCGCGATGCGGCATATCCCTCATCGCGGATACACTTCATTACCTTTTCTGCCAGCTCGATCGCCTCTTCCGAATCATAGGGGATGCCCAGCAGAACGAGCATGTCCGCCCACCCCATCTCGCCGAGTCCGATCTTGCGATTCCCGACGGTCATTGCGGCGAT
>CAYTUH010000314.1:0-3304 GCA_964441165.1 uncultured Syntrophaceae bacterium | reverse complement strand
AGGGTAGCGGTTCACTTCCACCACGTTGTCAAGAAAATGAACAGCCAGATGGACGATCTCTTTGAGTCGCGACCATGAGACCTGTCCGTTCTTGACCATCCTGGCCAGGTTGATGGAGCCGAGATTGCACGATTCATAGGGCAGGAGCGGCTGTTCCCCGCAGGGATTGGTTGATTCGATCATGCCCACATGCGGTGTGGGGTTGTCACGGTTCAGCCTGTCAAGAAAGACGATGCCCGGCTCACCATTCTCCCAGGCCTGTGTTATGATCCGGTTGAAGACTTTCCTGGCATTATGGGTGCCGACGACGTTCCCGTTTCGGGGATTGATGAGCTCATAGTTTTCATCGTTCTTTACGGCCACCATGAAGGCTTCGGTCAACCCTACCGAGATATTGAAATTGGTCAACTGGTTCTTGTCGGACTTGCACATGATGAAATCCATTATGTCCGGGTGATCGACCCTCAGAATGCCCATGTTGGCACCCCGGCGTGTTCCGCCCTGTTTGACCGTTTCCGTGGCGATGTTGAAAACCTTCATGAAAGAGATGGGGCCGCTGGAAACTCCCGAGGTGGTCTTTACGACGTCATTGGCGGGACGCAGATTTGAGAAAGCAAAGCCCGTGCCGCCGCCTGATTTGTGGATCAGGGCGGTATACTTCACGGCATCGAATATTTCCTCCATTGAATCACCGACGGGGAGGACGAAACAGGCCGACAGCTGGCCAAGTTCCCGTCCTGCATTCATCAGGGTCGGTGAGTTGGGAAGAAATTCCAGCCCGGTCATCATGAAATAGAATTTTTCGGCCAGGTTGTCCGTGTCGGATGTTTCGTCAAAGAGACGGTCTCCCTGTGCAATGGTATTTGCCACCCGCCGGAACATCTCGGCGGGTGTTTCAAGCACGGTGCCGTCATTGTCGCGCTTCAGGTACCGTCTTTTCAGGACGGTAAGGGCGTTTTTTGTCAAGAGGGGTGTGGATGAAGACGTGGAATTACTCATGGTTAAAACTCCTTATGATGATGGTACGAGGACTTCGGAAATTAAGTACAATATGTAGTAGGGACCTGTATTCGACCACAATATGTTGTAGGTGTCAACGCCTTTTTTAGCGTTATGGGGAGGCAGTGGACAAAAAAATCGGAAGGTCTGTGAGGAAAGCGGAAGGGGCGTATCGATGGACGGTTCTGCCCGGTTTCATCATGCCGCGGTGAAGTCCGCCGAAGAGGGGGGGCGATCTCCACAAAGGAGCCCTGACTTTCGGAGCGGGCGGTCTGTTCTCTTTTCAGGGGACGAACAGGAACCCGAAGGCGGTACATTGCCGGCCTTGTTTGAAAAGGACTCTTTTCGTGGGGTATTGCGGTAAGCCGATAGTCGTTATTCCCGTTCAATGATGCTCATGGCCGCCCTTATGCCGTCGGCGCCGCTTGATACGATACCGCCGGCATGGCCGCTTCCCTCTCCCACGATATAGAGATTTGAGAAACCGCTGCAGAGGAGGTTCTTCTCCCGCAGGACTTGAATGGGTGAAGAGGTTTTGCTTTCAAGTCCCATGATGATGCCTGTCTCAAAACCTTTCAGTTTGGTGCCGAACTCTTTCAGTCCTTCCCCTATGGCATTGCTGACGTGAAGGGGGAGCAGCTTCCAGAGCGGTGCCGGCTTCAGCCCCAGGGGGTAGCTTGATTCCGGTGATGCTGTCGGCTCTTTGCGGTGAATAAAGTCGTCAATCCTGCAAAAAGGTGCCTCGAAACCGCCGGTAAAACGATAAAAACTTTCTTCAAGGGATTCAAGCCAGTCAAGTGCTTCCGATGCAGACAGACTGCCACCGCTTGCCATGTCGGGACTCGTTCCCGCCACGCAGGCGGCATTGGCAAATTTCCCCTTTCTGCTGTAGAGGCTCATGCCATTGACGATATTGAGATGCCCATAGGCCGAGGCGGGTACAATGCTGCCTCCGGGACACATGCAGAATGTGTAGACCGGAAGAATGCCGCCCCCCTTCGACGTCAGGCGGTATTCAGCGGCCTTGACTCCGGGAAGATGCTCCCGGCCCCATTGCGCGAGGTTTATAAGTTCCTGGGGGTGTTCGACCCTGCATCCGATGGCAAAATTCTTCGTCCGAAAGGAGACCCCCCTCCTGATCAACATCCGGTAGGTCTCGTAGGCGGAGTGCCCCGGCGCAACGACAAAGTAGTCGGCCTCAAATCCGCCGGTATCGGTGACCGCTTCGGTCACCGTCCCCTCCCTTGTTCCAAGGTCCTGCAAAAATGTTTCGAACCGGATGATCCCGCCGGCATCAATGAACTTTTTCCGAAGATTCCCTACGATATTACAGAGATTGTCGCTTCCCAGGTGGGGATGGGCCATATAGCGGATTTCTTCAGGGGCGCCGGCCTCTATGTAGTGGGAAATAATAAACCGTTTTTCCGCCGATATATGCTTGGAACGGGACGTGAGTTTCCCGTCGGAAAAGGTGCCTGCACCACCTTCGCCGAAGGCGTAGTTGCTTGCAGGATCGAAGGTGCCGGTCCTTTCAAAACCTCTGACCCCACGGATTCGTTTGCCCACTTCGGCGCCGCGCTCGATCAGCGTTACTTCGAAACCTGCTTTAAGGAGGACAAGGGCCGAAAAGAATCCCGCCGGTCCGCTTCCGATGACGACAACCTTTTTTGTTCGTTTCTTAAAAGGGATGGTCAGGGCCGGGGGCAGGACGGGGCCGTCACCACTGATTTCCTCCGATGCCACGGCTATGCGCATCAGCCAGTGGATGTTTGCTTTTTTCCGTGCATCGAGGCTCTTGTTCTCTATTTGATATGAGAACCGTCCTGTGCCCAGTTCTTTTTCGATGCTTCGCCTGAGTTGGTCCTCCTGATAATCGACAGGCATCTGCAGGGTCAGTTCTTTGTATCCCATACTCGAAATATCACCACCTGTTTTCCCTTTGAAAATATGGAAGAGAAAACCATTTTTCGCGGCAATTTGTCAAGAATCTAAAAGAGGAGAACGGCAGAGCAAAGTGAGGCTTTGGATTACAAGGTTTCATTCCCCCTGGCTTCACTTCGACGTCATCCTGAAGGAAGACCTCCGTCAGACCGTGCATGGGGCCGTGACGGGGGATGATAAGTGCAACCACCTGTTTTTTTGTTGACTCTCGCGCACATATGTATCATGTCATTGTTATCCTGATATTACAGCGGATATAAACGGCAATCTCTTCGGACAGGTATGCCCCTTTATCTGCATCTGCTGTTGACCGGGAGTGCTCCCGCAAGCCCCGCCCTGTGGGCGGGGAGCTTCACATGAGATG
>CAYTUH010000313.1:0-3857 GCA_964441165.1 uncultured Syntrophaceae bacterium | reverse complement strand
TGATTAAATCGAGTTGGTAGAGGAGTAATAAAATGGGGATGACCGATCCTATTGCCGATATGTTGACAAGAATCAGAAATGCCAGCCGCATGAAATTCAAAAGCACCGACGTGCTTTTGTCTAAATTGAATGTGAATATTGCAAAGACCCTGAAGAAGACCGGCTACATCAGTGGATATGATATCATCAAGGGTGATAAAAAGTCTCACGAAACGTTGAGAATATATCTGAAGTACGCCGATTCGAAAGGTGCCATTATCACCAATGTCCAAAGGGTCAGCAAGCCTGGCAGAAGAATTTATGCGGCAAGCAAGAGAATCCCGAAAGTGCTCAACGGCTACGGCGTTGCCATACTTTCCACCTCCCGGGGAGTGATTACCGATAAGGAAGCGCGGGCACTCAACGTGGGAGGCGAGATACTCTGTAACATTTGGTAATAAGTAAAGATTGCGTAACTGGGAGACGTATTCATGTCCAGAGTTGGTAAGAAACCGATAGAGATTCCTGATGGTGTAACGATCAGACAGGATGATTCCGTACTCATTGTAGAGGGGCCGAAGGGAAAACTCTCGCGAGCAATCCCCAAGGAAGTGGAAATCGTCACAGAAGGAAAGACACTCCTGGTGCATAATCTGGGTGACGATAAGAGAAGCCAGTCGATGCACGGCCTTATGCGGACCCTGGTGTCGAACATGGTAACCGGGGTGAGCAAGGGATTTGAGAAGGGACTCGAAATTGTCGGAGTCGGATATCGCGGAGAGGTAACCGACGATATTCTCAAGCTGCTGATCGGTTTTTCCAAACCCGTAGAGTATAAGATACCGGAAGGGGTGTCCATCAGGATTGACCGCCAGGTAAACATGGTGGTGTCAGGTATCGACAAGGAACTGGTGGGAAGTGTGGCGGCTGAGATACGGGCTTTCAAAAGACCCGAACCGTACAAAGGAAAAGGTATCCGTTACGCCGGCGAAAAGGTTCGGAGAAAAGTCGGAAAGTCGGCGGGAGCGTAATATTTTTATTGTGCAGGGGAGTTGTTGATTGTGACGTCTACAAAGAAATTAAAGAAAGTCAGAGCACGGCGTGAAAAAAGGGTGAGAGGCAAGATCTTCGGAACCGAAGAGCGTCCACGCGTGTCAGTGTTCCGAAGTTCCCGGTCGATTTACGCGCAGGCGATTGCCGATGACGTGGGTAAGACACTTGCAGATGCATCGTCTTTGAGCAAGGATTTGAAGGGGAAGCTTGAGGGGCTCAAGAAGGTCGATGCCGCGCGAGAAATCGGGAAACTGCTGGCGAAGAAATTACAGGATAAAAACATCAATCAGGCGGTCTTTGACAGAGGGAGGTACCTCTATCATGGACGGGTGAAGGCTCTTGCCGACGCCGTGAGAGAATCAGGGATACAAATATAACTTAGCGAGTGGAAAAGGAAACTATGGACGAGCTCGAACTTCTGGATAAGGTAATCAAGATCAAGAGAACTGCCAAGGTTGTTAAAGGTGGCAGGAGATTTCGGTTCAGTGCCGTGGTCGTGGTCGGTGACGGAAACGGTTCCGTAGGGATCGGATTGGGCAAGGCTCAGGAAGTTCCCGAGGCAATACGAAAAGGTACCGAAATGGCCAGGAAGAACATGGTCAAGATTGCCATCAAGGATGGAACGTTGCCCCATGAAATTATCGGTCATTATGGTGCTGGAAGGGTGCTGCTGAAGCCCGCGTCTCCGGGTACCGGTCTCATTGCCGGTGGTGCCGTCAGGGCGATCCTCGAGGTTGCTGGTGTACAGAATGTCCTGACGAAATGTATCGGTTCTCATAACCCGCATAATCTTGTAAAGGCGACGATGGACGGCTTGAAAAATTTACGTAATCCGGAAGATATCGCTGCCCTGAGGGGAAAAGACGTTTCAGAGATATAGAGAATTATTCGCATTGAGGTGATGGTTGTGGGGAAACAGCTTAAGATAAAACTCGTAAAGAGTCCCATCGGAAGGCCTGAAAAACAGAGGGCGGTACTTCGGGGCATGGGCCTCGGGAAAGTGAACAGGACTGTTTGCTTGCAAGATACGGTCGAGATCCGCGGTATGGTGAGAAAAGTTTCCCACCTGGTGTCCGTTGAGGAATATGAGGAGGATTCAAAATGAAGTTGGATGAATTAAGGCCTCCCGCAGGTTCCCGGAAAAAGAGAAAACGTGTCGGGCGCGGTAGTGGATCGGGTCACGGAGGAACGTCCTGTCGCGGTTCGAAAGGACAGAACGCTCGTTCCGGCGGAAAAGTCAACCCCGGTTTCGAGGGTGGGCAGATGCCGTTGACGAGGCGGCTTCCGAAACGGGGGTTTTACAACCGGTTCAGGAAGGAAATAGTTGTCGTCAACATCGAACAGCTCAAGGCGTTTCCGGCAAATGCGGTTGTCGACGGGGATACCCTTCTGGAGAGCGGCATAATCAAGAAGCGGGGGGACGGAATCAAGATCCTGGGAAAGGGATCGATTGAACATCCTCTCACGGTAAAGGTAAACGGGGTCAGTCGTCAGGCACGGGAAAAGATTGAATCATCAGGCGGATCGGTAGAGGTCGTATAAATTGCTGGACGGTTTTAAAAACATCACGAAAATACCCGAACTGCAGAAGAGGATATTCTTTACCTTTCTTCTTCTTGCGGTCTATCGTGTCGGGGCGCATGTTCCGACGCCGGGAATCGACACGGCAGCGCTAGCTGCATTCTTCGAGCAGGCACGCAACTCGCTCCTGGGACTCTTTGACATGTTTGCAGGCGGGGCACTGAGCAACCTGTCGGTCTTTGCTCTCGGGATCATGCCTTACATCAGTGCGTCCATTATCCTGCAGTTGCTGACCGTCGCAGTTCCCTATCTGGAGAAACTCTCAAAAGAGGGGGAGGCGGGGAGAAAGAAGATAACCCAGTATACCCGCTACGGGACGGTGCTTCTCAGTATAATCCAGGGATTCGGCATTGCCGTCGGTCTTGAAAATATGGCGGGACCTACGGGATTATCCGTCGTTATCTCACCTGGTTGGGGATTCCGTCTGATGTCGGTGATTACACTGACCGCAGGTACGGCCTTCATCATGTGGCTGGGCGAGCAGATCACCGAGCGGGGAATCGGAAACGGCATATCGCTCATAATCTTCGCCGGTATAGTCTGTCGAGGCCCGGCCGGTCTCTACAATACGGTCCGTCTCGTATCGACCGGTGAAATGACGATATTCTTTATCGTTATTCTTTTAGTGGCCATGGTTGGCGTGGTTGGCTTTATCGTCTTTGTCGAAAGCGGTCAGCGACGGATTCCTGTCCAGTATGCAAAACGTGTGGTGGGTAGAAAGATGTATGGAGGCCAGGCGACGCATCTGCCCCTGAAGGTCAATACATCGGGCGTTATTCCTCCCATATTCGCGTCGTCGATTATCATGTTTCCCGCAACGATCGCCAATTTTGTTCCCCATCCGTGGATGAAGGCGCTGTCGGGATTCCTGATGCCGGGACACTTGGTCTATAACGTTCTCTACGTCGCATTGATTATTTTCTTCTGTTATTTCTACACCGCCGTGACGTTTAATCCCGTGGATGTGGCGGATAACATGAAAAAGTACGGCGGCTACGTTCCCGGTATTCGTCCGGGGAAAAAGACCGCCGAATATATTGACAGCGTTCTGACACGATTGACCTTCAGCGGTGCGATATATGTCTCCGCGGTCTGTGTTCTGCCGAGTATTTTAATCGGGAAGTTCAACGTGCCTTTCTATTTCGGGGGAACGGCGCTGCTCATTGTCGTTGGTGTGGCCCTTGACACAGCCGGTCAGATAGAAACGCACCTGCTGACGAGACAGTATGAAGGTTTTATGAAGA
>CAYTUH010000312.1:0-3864 GCA_964441165.1 uncultured Syntrophaceae bacterium | reverse complement strand
TCCTGTGCCTCCGATTCTTCCGTCGCCAGGTTCTCCCGGTTGAATCGCGACACGTTTACGGCCTGCTCTATCCACCTGATGTCGCCTTCGGTTCGTTCGATATCCTTTCCGGTGCTGTTGATCGCCAGTTCGGTCTGGTGGATCGTCGACGTGATGTCCGCGAGTTCCGTGGTGAGTTTGCTCCTCTGCGCGTTCAGCCTGACTTCCTCGCCTTTCCGTTTTTCGAGGCGTCCGTTCAGCCCGCTGAGGTTGCCTTCCAGTTCCTCTATCTCACGCTTTGTTTTAAGGTGAGAGCTGCCGCCGTTGAGTTCGCTTCCCCCGGTGATGACGCCGTTGGGATTGATTATGTCACCCTCCGGGGTGACATAGGTCCCCGTGAAACCGTTCTGCTTCCAGAGACTCATCGCGGTGGTAAGGTCGGGGATGAGGAGGACATCCTGCAGGAGGTGCTTTACCACGTTGCAGTAGTGGTCATCGGTCGGTACCACGCAATCACTCAGGTTGACCGTATCCTTGAGATAATCCGGAGGCTGGAGATTAGGGGATTTGGTCCTCAACTGCAGGGGAATGAAACTGCTTCTTCCCGATGAACGCTGCTTGAGGTAGTCGATCGCCTGTACGCCGTCCTGCTGATCTTTCACGATGATGTACTGGAGTTTGTCGCCAAGTGCCGCTTCAACCGCCACTTCATATTCCTTGGGAACACGAATATGATCCGCCACCAGTCCGTAAATTTCCCCCTGCGGCAGCTCTCGTGCCTTTGTTGCATTCAAGACACACCTGGTGCCCTCGTTGCACCATTCGTGTGACTCCTGAAGTTCTCTCAATGAGGTGAGCCGGGAGGATTTCGTGCCGATCTCCTCCTTCAGTGCCCCGATCTCCTCCTTGAGCGAACGGTCCCTTTTTTCAGATGCGTCGAGCTCCTCCCGGAGAGAAGCCCGGCGCTGGTTCAGCCTTTCGATTTCCTCTGCCTGTTTCTCGCTTTGCTTGACGAGTTCCGCCAGGGTTTCCCGAAGCGACGTGAGCCGTTTCAGGTTTTCTTCGATCTCCTTTTCTTCGCGCCGGGTCTTTGCCGCAATATCGTCGATTCCCTTGATGAGCGAGGAGAGCAGATTCCGGAGCCGGGCGCTTTCCGTCAGCCTGTCGACATGATTCGTCTTCATCTTCTCAAGGCCTTGATTCAGAGCCTGTTCCTGATGATGGAGGGCATCGACTACCTCCTGAATTTCCGCGATTTCCTTTTTCAGCGTGTCCGTCTCATCGGCGAACCCGGATGATTGCAGTGACAGTGATTCGATTTCCTTTCCGAGGTTCTGGCTGCGTTCTTTCAGTTCCTCCACTTCCTGTGCGTTCTGCTCTTTCTGTTTCTTGAGATTGGCGATGGAGGTCTTTGAAAAGTCGATGCCCTGTTCCTTGATGTTGATATCGTTCTTGATGCCGTAATATCGCTCCTGGACTTTCCCGATCGTCATGTCCTTTTCGGCGATCCGCGACCTGAGTTCCTCAATGGAAGCCTCCACGGCCTTGAACCGTGTTTCGGCCCCTATGACCGCCGCTTCAAGGTCGTGACGACGGTTTTCCATCTCGCTTCTCTGCCGTACAAGCCCCGTATAGAATTGAAGGGAAAGGGTGAGCTTTGCTTCCCTGATCGACGTGCGCAGCTCTTTGAACCGTTCGGCCTTTTTTGCCTGCCGGGAAGTGGCGTTCATCTGCGTCCGCACTTCCCGGATAATATCATTGAGACGCGTCAGATTCTGCCTGGTCGCCTCCATCTTTCTGGCCGCCGATTCCCGCCGCGACTTGTATTTTATTATCCCTGCCGCTTCCTCGATAAACTCACGCCGTTCGAGAGGTTTCGCTTCCACAAGCTTTGTAACCCGTTCCTGTTCGACAATAGAGTACGTTCTGGCTCCGACTCCTGCATCCATAAAGAATTCCCGCACATCGAGGAGGCGGCAGGGGGCCTTATTGATGCAATATTCGCTGTCTCCGTCCCGGTAGATTCGCCGGGAGACGGTCACTTCGGAACAGTCGGTGTATCTTCCGGGAAGTGAATTCCCGTTATTCTCAAGGGTTATCGTTACTTCGGCCATGTTGACGCCGGGGGTGTCATCACTGCCGTTGAAAATGACATCATCCATTTTTTTGCCGCGGAGAACGGTAAAGCGCTGTTCTCCCATGACCCAGCGGATGGCATCGACGATATTACTCTTGCCGCACCCGTTGGGACCGACAACGGCGCTGATACCGGCGGAGAAATCAAGGGGAGTGCTGTCTTTGAAGGATTTGAAGCCGGCTATTTCGAGTTTCTTCAGTTTCATTCCGTTCCATGCCGCCTTGTACCGTGGAAATATGAGAATCTTCTTACCATTTTCTGTTACTTGTCCGGAAATCTATCAAAAGAACAGGTTTTTGTAAAGAAAAAACACAATAAGATGTGTTTTGAAAAAAACAGGCACAATATGTTGTGGTTGCGCCATGATTATTTTTCTTGACACGATTTTTCATAGACACTATTAACGCACTGTGAGTTTAGGGTGAGAAGGCTAAAATAAGGAGGTAGCAGTTATGGCGGGATTTAGAGGCATAACAATGGGGAGCCTTGTCCGGGAGACGGCCGGCAGGTTTCCCGCCGAAGAGGCACTTGTCTGTCCTGAAGTGGGAATTCGCCAGAACTACAGCGAGTTTCTCGATGCCTGCATCAAGGTTGCCAAGGGATTCATGGCAATGGGCGTCAAAAAGGGAGACCACGTGTCAGTCTGGACCACCAATGTCCCCGAATGGGTCTACATGCAGTGTGGTCTCGGGATGATCGGTGCCGTTCTGGTGACGGTCAATACCAATTACAAATCACATGAGCTTGAGTACATCCTGAATCAGTCCGATTCGACCACGCTGGTGCTTATCGAAGGGTACCGGGATACCAACTTTTTCGACATAGCCAATACGGTCATCCCCGAATTGAAAGAGTCGAAACCCGGTGCCATCTCTTCGCAAAGGCTGCCGACGTTGAAAAATGTCGTCTATATCGGCACACGGCAGGATGTCCCGGGGATGTTCCGCTTTGAAGAGGTGGTGAACCTGGGCGAGACCTGCTCCGACGATGAGCTTCGGGAGCGGGAAGAGAGTATTGATTTTCATGACGTGCTGAACATGCAGTATACCTCGGGAACGACGGGATTCCCCAAGGGTGTCATGCTGACGCACTACAACATCATCAATAACGCCCGCATGGTGGGGGATGTGATGGGGATGACCGAAGAGGACCGGCTTCTTATTCAGGTACCGCTCTTTCACTGCTTCGGCTGCGTCATGAGTTCTCTCAACTGTGTTTACCATGGTTCGACGATGGTGCTGATGGAATCCTTCGACCCCCTGAAGGCACTCAAATTTATTGAAGCGGAACAATGCACGGCGGTGAACGGGGTTCCCACGATGTTTATTGCAATTCTGAATCACCCCGAATTCACACGGTACGATATGTCTTCTCTCAGGACGGGCATCATGGCAGGCGCCCCCTGTCCGGTGGAGGCCATGAACCGGGTCATGAACGATATGCACTGCTCCGAAGTGGTCATCGCCTTCGGTCAGACCGAGAGTTCTCCCGTTATGACCATGACCCGGCGTGATGATCCCGTCGAACTCAGGGTGTCGACGGTGGGTACGCTTTTTGATGATGTGGAGGGGAAAGTGGTCGATCCCGAAACGGGTGAGGATTGCCCCCCCAATGTGCAGGGAGAAATCGTCACGCGAAGTTCCTGCGTGATGAAGGGGTATTTCAGAATGCCCGAGGCCACGCGCGAAGCGATCGATGATGCGGGCTGGCTTCATACCGGTGACCTGGGAACCGTCGACGAAAAGGGG
>CAYTUH010000311.1:0-3865 GCA_964441165.1 uncultured Syntrophaceae bacterium | reverse complement strand
GCAGCGTGACGATAATGCCGATCACGATGAGCGAGAGCAACAGGCTCTTCAGTTGGCCCGTCACTATATAATAGGCGAGTTTGACGTTAATCAACGGGTGTCCCGTCATGCTGAAACGGTAGGAATCGGGCAGGTTTTTCTCAAGATAATCGGCGATCTTTGAGATGATGGTGTTTATCTGGGCCGTACCGATGGGATGTCCCTGTTTCTGGCAGAGGCGGGCAAGAATATCGCAGGTTCTGAACTCATGGTCCACATAGGGTTCGAATTCATCGATTCTTCCGTCGGAATTATCGTCATCGCCGGCGTAGATTTCCAGATAGTCGAGTATGTCGGAATGACTGTCGGGAATCTTGAAGTACCGACGTTCATCGTTATTCATGGCCATGTGCATCGTCTTGATATAATCGGAAAAGACGTCGGTCCTCCCGATATTCAGATCGGGATTTTCTTCCGATTCGAGCCACAGCCTGAATTTTTCCAGCGTCATGAGGAATTCGGGTCTTTTGGCGCCGTCCGGTTCTCCGGAATCTATGAGGATGTTGAAACACTCTTCCCCGCCGAATTTCTCCCCGATAACTTTTGCGCTCCTTCTGATGGGATCATTTTCCTTGAAATAGCTGAGAAAGGTCGTTTCAACTTTCAGCCTGAAGATGCCCATGATCGACAGAATCATGACAATCGCCACCACGACCATGACCTTTGTATGGTACAAAGTCGACCCTCTGGTCATGAGGAGGATAATCCGGTCCACCGCTGTCCTGCGCGGGGCATCCTTTTCACTGCGGCGGGATCTGAAGGATGTCGCTTCATGAGGAAGCAGCGCCAGTCCTGCGGGTATCAGGGAACTCGATATGAAGACGGCGAAGAGAACCCCGACGGCCGAGAAAAATCCCCAGTCCCGGATACCGATGAGGCCGCTCGTAACCAGCGTCATGAAGGCGATGAAGGTGGTAAGGCCGGCCAGGAGGACTGTCAGCGAGATATGGGTCATCGAAATGCGCAGCCCCTCGAGCTTCTCCCTCTGAGAGATGAAATCGAAATCGGCGTAGTACTGGTTCATGATGTGTATGGAGTAGGAGCTTCCCACGGCGATCATCAGTACGGGGATTGACACCCCGATAGCGGTGATCTTCGCCCCCATGTATCCCATAAGCCCCAGGACCCAGAGCATGCCCATCGTCAGGGACAGGAAAGGGAGGAGGACGCCGCGAAAGGTCCGGAAATTAAGGTAGAATACGATAATCACGACAAGGAGCACGATGGGAATAAAGGTGAAGAGGTCCCGGTGCAGGTACTTGTTGATCCAGATATAGATGACGGGCATTCCCTGAGCAATGATGGAGAGCCCGGGATAGCTGCCGGCGATTTCGAGGAGTTCGCCGGCGATGGGGTTGCGGTCTCCCTTGTTATTGAACTTGATCAATACCCCAAAGTCGGAAATGTCTCCCGTGGCGGGGTTGCATGCATAAATTCCCTTTTCGAAGGCCGGATTTCTCTCGAGCTTTCTTCTGAATTCGGAAATTTCTTCCGGTGTCTGCGGGAGAAGACGACGATTATCGTGATCCTTTTCAATCAGGTAATATGCTTCCAGCGTATCGTTCCGGCCGGTGATGTCCTGGGCCGTGAAGGGCGAAATGATGTCGTCGATCATCTCATCTCTTTTCAGGTCCCGGGAACGGGCGATCTTCTTTCGCAGGCTTTTCAAGTCGCCGCGATCGAAAAAGGCATCCGAAGCGAACCATCTCCTGCTTTTTCGTTCCAGCAACCGCTGAAAGGGCGGATCATCGGAAAACCGGCTGAGCAGATCGGCCCGTGCCATCTCCCCCTTATCTGCGATTTCGTCGAAACGTCTCAACCGCCACGTTTCTCTCGGTTCATCAAAATCCTGGTATTCTTCGAGATCGGTGAAGAAATTGTCCATTTCCTTAAATGTTCCGGTGCTCCAGAGGGTGGGAGCGGAAATGTCCATGATGAGAAATCTCCCGCTGTCACCGTATACGGACCTGATCTCGTTGTAGTAGAGGTATTCGTAATCATCCTTGGGAAGGAAGGCTTCGACGGAATTGTCAAACTCCAGCTTTCCTATCCCCGGGGTCAGGATAAGGGTGACCAGGATGAGGAGGGCAATAATTGCTGTGGGCCATTTCAGAACAAATCCGATGTATTTGTTCATGGAACTGTCGCCTCTAAATGTTTAGATTCTGGTGAATAAAGGGATAATGAAAATTCATTACCGAAATTTCTATAGTATGCACAAGGGAATGTCAAGAACTTTGATTTGAAGGAATGACTTTTTCTTGAGGAAGAGGATAACATCCGGGACTTTCGAACACCCTTTCCCGGGGGCGGAACAGGGAACCTCAGTGAAGGGATTTCTTGCCTCCCGCGGCCTTCAGACGGGGCCGTTGCAGGGGAGAGACTTTCCCGTTGCACCATGCCGGGAAAATTTGCCGGCAGGGAGAGACCGGTTCGCTACTGTTCCTGCTCCAGGCCGAGAAGCCTGTCGAGATTGAAGTGCCGGGCGAACCAGGATTCGGGTTCCGTCGATCGCAGATTGATGCCCGTTGCCTTGATGACCGAGGGTAGAACCACGAGCGCCCCGAAGGTGGTGGCCACCATGGTCATTGCCATGAGCAGGCCGAAGAGTATTACCGGTATGAATGAGGAAATCGTAAAGACCAGAAATCCGAAAATGAGTGCGAGGGAGGTGAAGAGGATTGCCTTGCCGGCGACGGCCAGTGTGACCGTGATCGTTTCATCGACGGTGAGACCCCTGGCCCTGTTGTGTCTGAAGGTGTTAAGGAAATGAATCGTATCGTCAACACCGATTCCAATGGTGATGGCCGCAATCAGTGAGGTCACCATATCCAGGTTTATCCCGAGCCACCCCATGACGCCGAAATTGAGAATGACGGCGACGCTCATGGGAATGAGTGCGAGCGGCCCCGCCTTCAATTGATTGAAAAGAAGCATGACAATCAGGCCGACGACGATCAGGCAGAGGAAGAGACTCTGCAACTGACCCCGTACGACATAGCCGACCAGCTTGATCTCCATCATGGGAAAGCCCGTGACGGTATAGGAATACCCCTCGGGTAAATTGCCTTCGAGGTAATCGGCAATCTTTTGTGCCGTGTATGCCCGCCCCACTGTCCCGACGGAGTCGCCGTGCCCCTGATACAGGCGGGCGAGAATATTGCATGTCCTGTAGTCCCTGTCGACAAAGGACTCGAATTCGTCGAATCGGCCGTCGGAATCGTCGTCGTCGCCCCCGTATATCTCGAGGTAATCGACGATATCCTCGCTGGTGCGCGGAATCCTGTATGATGTGCTCTCGTCGTTGTTCATGGCCATGTGCATGGTTTTGATGAAATCGGAGAAGGAGTCGGTCCTCCCGATGTGAAGATCCCTGTTCTCCTCCAATGCCAGCCATATCCTGAAATCCTCAATCGCCTTGAGAAAGAGGGAATCCTTGACACCGTCGGTCTTTCCCGAATTGATGAGGATGGAATATCCTTCGCATCCGCCGAATTTTTCGCTTATCAGATTGACATCGGTTCTGACCGAATCGTGTTTCTTGATATAATTCAGAAACACCGTTTCCACCTTGAGCTGAAAGACGCCGAGCAGCGAAAAAACCATGACGACAGCCACCACGGTCAGTATCTTCCTGTAATGAACAATGGCCCCCCGCGTGGTGAGAGCGATCACGCGATCCACGAGAGTCGATTTGACGCCCCGGTCCTTTTCGCGCGTTAGACGGGGCATCGTGTGGGGAAGCAGTGCAAGCCCGGCCGGAATCAGTGAGCAGGAGATGAAGACGGCGAAAAGAACGCCGATGGCCGAAAAAAAGCCTCATTCC